>NZ_JAEVHJ010000173.1:0-13743 GCF_016802855.1 Micromonospora sp. ATA51
GCGGCCGCCCGCGAGGCGCGCCCGGGCGGCGACCGGCCGCGCCACCGGCACCGACCCGGCGACCACCCCCGCCTCCTGGGAGCCGCGCCCCACCGAGACCGCCACCCGGCTGATCCTGGTCCGGCACGGCGAGACCGAGCGGACCGTGCAGAAGCGCTACTCCGGCCGCGGCGACGTGCCGCTGACCGACCGGGGCCGCGCCCAGGCCCGGGCCACGGCCGCCCGGGTGGCCGCGCTGGCCCGTCCGTCGCGGCCGTGGTCAGCTCGCCGCTGTCCCGGTGTACGGCCACCGCCGAGGCGATCGCCGCGGTCGTCGGCAACCCGCCGGTGCGCCCCGACGACGACCTGATCGAGTGCGACTTCGGGGCCTGGGAGGGGTGCACCTTCGCCGAGGTGCGCGAGGGCTGGCCGGGCGAGTTGGACGCCTGGCTCGCCTCGACCCGGGTCGCCCCGCCGGAGGGGGAGTCGTTCGCGGCGGTCGCCGAGCGGACCGGCCGGGCGGTCGACCGGCTGCGCGCGGCGTACCCGGGGGAGACCGTCGTGCTGGTCTCCCACGTCTCGCCGATCAAGCTGGTGCTGCGCGACGCCCTGGCGGCGGGCGACGCCTTCCTGCACCGGCTCTACCTGGACACCGCCAGCATCTCGCTGCTCGACCTCTACCCGGACGGCGGCGTCGCCGTGCGCGTGGTCAACGACACCGCCCACCTCGCCGCCCTCTGACGTCACCCCGCCGGGCCGGCTGCCCGCGCCGCTCGGCGCACGCGGCCGGCCGTTCGGCGCATCGCCGTCGCCCCGCTGAACGTGACCGCGTTCACAGGGTCGTAGCCTCCGGCCGTCACATGGCTAGTTACGACTTTCCCGGAGGTGTGTCACATGGCAGCACCCGAACCGGAGGCGCCGACCCCGGCGCGATCCAGGGCGAAGGACCACAGTCCCTGGAACTGGTTGCTCTTCATACCGATCGTGGTGCCGCTGATCCCGGCCCTCTTCAACGCCGACTCACCCCGGCTGTTCGGCTTCCCGCGGTTCTACTGGCTGCAACTGGCCTGGATCATCCTCGGCGTGGCCACCACCACGCTGGTCTACCAGATGACGAAGAAGCGGGGTGATCGGTGATGTGGCGTGACCATCTGACCGAGATCATCGTCTTCACGTTCCTCTTCCTGCTGGTCAGCGCGATGGGCTTCGTGGCGGCCCGGTGGCGGGCGCCGCGCGACATGGCGCACCTCGACGAGTGGGGACTGGGCGGCCGCAACTTCGGCGGCTGGATCACCTGGTTCCTGGTCGGCGGCGACCTCTACACCGCGTACACCTTCGTGGCGGTGCCGGCGCTGGTGTTCGGCGCGGGCGCGATGGGCTTCTTCGCCGTGCCGTACACGATCGTCATCTACCCGATGGTCTTCCTGGTGCTCTGCCGGCTCTGGTCGGTGTCGCACCGGCACGGCTACGTCACCCCGGCCGACTTCGTCCGCAACCGGTTCGACTCGCCGGTTCTGGCGCTGCTGGTCGCCATCACCGGCATCGTCGCCACCATGCCGTACATCGCCCTGCAACTGGTCGGCATCGAGTCGGTGCTCAAGACGATGGGCGTGACCGGCGACAACGCGCTGGCCCGGCACCTGCCGATCATCATCGCGTTCGCCATCCTGGCGGCCTACACCTACCAGTCGGGCCTGCGCGCCCCCGCGCTGATCGCCTTCGTCAAGGACTCGCTGATCTACATCGTGATCCTGGTGGCGATCATCTACCTGCCGTACAAGCTGGGCGGCTGGGGCGACATCTTCAACGCGGCGGACGCGAAGTTCAAGGCGTCACCCGCCCCCGGGGACGGCATCCTGCTCAACGCCAACAACCAGCTCCAGTACGTCACCCTGGCGTTCGGCTCGGCGCTGGCGCTCTTCCTCTACCCGCACAGCATCACCGGCGTGCTGGCCAGCCGGAACCGGGACGTGATCAAGCGGAACATGTCCGCGCTGCCGGCGTACAGCCTGCTGCTCGGGCTGATCGCGCTGCTCGGCTACATGGCGATCGCGGCGGGGGTGAAGCCGCTGCCGGGCGCCAAGGCGGGCAGCGTGGACAGCAACACGGTGGTGCCGCTGCTGTTCGACCAGCAGTTCCCGAGCTGGTTCGCCGGCGTCGCGTACGCGGCGATCGGCATCGGCGCGCTGGTGCCGGCGGCGATCATGTCGATCGCGGCGGCGAACCTGTTCACCCGCAACATCTACAAGGAGTACCTGAAGCGGGACGCCAGCCCGGCGCAGGAGGCGCAGGTCTCGAAGGTGACCTCGCTGCTGGTCAAGGTGGGCGCGCTGGCGTTCATCATCTTCCTCGACCCGCAGTTCTCCATCGACCTCCAGCTCATCGGCGGCGTGATCATCCTGCAGACGCTGCCGGCCGTGGCCCTGGGCCTCTACACCCGCTGGTTCCACCGGGGCGCGCTGATCGCCGGCTGGGTGGCCGGCATGGGCATGGGCATGTGGATGCTCTACCAGATCGCGAATCCGGCGACCGGGAAGAAGCACTTCGCCGGCTCGGCCTTCCCGCTGTCCGAATTCGGCTTCGACACCAAGAAGACGATCTACGTGGGCATCGTGGCGGTGCTGGTCAACCTGGTGGTCGCCGCGCTGGGGACGCTGGTCCTGCGGGCCGCGAAGGTCACCGGCGGGGTGGACCACACCACGTCGGACGACTACTTCGCCGACGAGGGTGACCCGCGCGTCACCCCCGGCACCGACCGCGACGCCGACTCCGCCCGCGAGCCCGTCGCCTGACGTGCAAGGAGGGGCCCCCTGTTAACGCCTGGCGTTGTACAGGGGGCCCCTCTTAACATCTGCGCCGCCCGGCGCGCGCCTCAACGGGGGCGGGGGCGGGATTGCAGGGCCTGGTTGAGGCGGTGCAGCAGCTGCGCGAGCGTGTCCCGGTCGTCGGGGGACCAGGTGGCCAGGATGTCGCCGTAGAGCCGGGTGCGGGCCGCCTGGACGGCGGCCATCCGCTGCAGCCCGGCGGCGGTGGGGGAGACCACCGTGCCCCGACCGTCGGTCGGATCGGGGGCACGGGCGATCAGGCCGTCCCGCTGCATGGCGGAGAGCTGGCGGGTGACCGTCGAGCCGTCCAGGTTGAGCGTGGCGGCGAGCGCGGAGACGTTCTGCGGGCCGGCGTCGGCCAGGTGCCGCAGGATCACGTACGCGGCCCGGTCGAGCAGCCGGTGCTCCATGGTGCCGGTGCCGCGCCGGGTGGCCTCGCCGAAGCGCATCAGCAGCGCCACCTCGGTCTCGATCCGGCCGAGGGTGACCTCGCCCGGGTCCGTGCCGGTCGTGCGGTCGTCCGTCATAGCTGTATGATACAACAGAGTTACCTGTACGATACAGCTATCTGTCTGGAGGCGCGGAGTGGATCGGCGATCCGAACCCAACCGCAGTGCCATCTACGCCACCACCCTGGTGGCCTTCCTCGCCATCGCCGGCATCGCCGTGGTGGACCCGATCCTGCCGGCCATCGGCGAGGCGATCGGCGTCACCGCCTGGCAGGTCGAGCTGCTCTTCACCGCGTACATCGCGGTGATGGCGCTCGGCATGATCCCGGCGACCCTGGCCAGCGGTCGCTTCGGCTTCAAGCCCGTGCTGATCACCGGGGTCTCGGTGGTCGGCGCCGCCGCGATCCTCGCCTCGTTCAGCGACAACATCGTGCAGCTCTCCGTGCTGCGCGGAGTCTGGGGGCTGGGCAACGCGATGTTCTTCGCCACCGCGATGGTGGTGCTGGTCAACCTCGCGATCGACCGGGAGTGGGTGGTCGGGCTCTTCGAGACCGCGCTCGGGCTCGGCTTCGCCGTCGGCCCGCTGATCGGCGGCCTGCTGGGCCACGTGAGCTGGCGGCTGCCGTTCTTCGTCTGCGGCGTCTTCATGGTCCTCGCGCTGGCCGTCGCGTCCCGCAAGCTGCGCGAGCCGGCCAACCGCCAGGCGCCCGTACGCGTCCGTCAGATCTTCGCCACCTACCGCAAGCCGGCGTTCGTCACGCTCTGCGTGGTCACCGCCGCCTACAACTTCGTCTTCTTCGTGGTGCTCGGCTACACCCCGCTCTTCCTGCACCTCGACGTGGTGCCGCTGGGGCTGGCGTTCACCGCGTGGGGCCTCGGCCTGGCCGTCGGCATCCTGGTGATCGGGCACCGGCTCGCCCACCGGATCGGCGCGGTGCAGACCGTCGGCGTGGCCATCGCCGGCCTGCTGGTCTGCATGGTTCTCTTCGCCACGTCCCACTCCACCGCCCGGTCGCTGGTGGTGCTGGTGCTCGCCGGCCTCTGCATGGGCCTGGCCAACGCCAACCTCACCGACCTGGCGCTCGGCCTCGGCTCCAGCGACCGCCGGGTGGCCACCGGCGCGTTCAACCTGGTCCGCTGGGGCGCCGCCGCGCCCGCCCCGATCATCTCCGGCAAGCTCGCCGAGCACGGGCTGGCGCTGCCGTTCTGGGTCGGCTTCGGGGTGCTCGCCGTGGGCGTGCTGGTTTACCTGGCCTTCGCGCACGTGATGGCCGCCGGCTACGGCGAGCGGGTGCTCTGGTCCCGCTGGAACTCCGCGGCCCGCGACGCCGAGCACGCCCCGGAGGAGCCGGTCGGCGAGGCGTACTGAGCTTTCCCCTCCGCACCTGGTCGAACCGCCCCGGCGCCGCGTCGCGCCGGGGCGGTTCGGCGTCCTGGGCCCACCCGACGGCGGGTTTCAGCGCAGCGCGCGCCAGAGCAGGTAGAGGCCGATCGCCGTGCCGAAGACCACGATCAGGGTCTTCAGCACCACCGGCGGCAGCCGGCGGACCAGCCGGGCGCCCATGTACCCGCCGACCAGCGTGGCCGGCGCGACCACCGCGACCGCCGCCCAGTTGACCGGGCCGAAGAGCGCGAAGACGACCAGCGTGGTCAGCCCCACAACCGCGGAGAGCAGGTTCTTGATCGCCGACACCCGGGCCAGCGTGGTGTCCAGCACCAGGGCCAGGCCGGCGACCAGCATCACCCCGAGCGCCGCGCCGAAGTAGCCGCCGTAGACCGCGCCGAGCCCGACCATGGCCTGGACGGTGACGGTACGGCGGCGCGGGCTCAGCCCGGCCGGGTGGCCGACCAGCCGGCGCAGCGGATCCTGGAAGGCCAGTACGGCGGTCGCGCCCAGCACCAGGAACGGCACCACCAGTTCGAAGGCGCGCGCCGGGGTGGCCAGCAGCAGCAGGCAGCCGACGATGGTGCCGGCGATCGTGGTGGGCACCAGCGTGGCCAACCGCCGGGCCGGTGGCAGGTCGGCCCGGCTGCCCGCGACGCTGGCGACGTACCCGGGGAAGACCGACACCGAGTTGCTGACGTTCGCCGGCACCGGCGGCAGCCCGACCGCGATCAACGCCGGGAAGGTGATGAGGGAACCGCCCCCGGCCACCGCGTTCACCGTGCCCGCGGCGAGACCGGCGGCGAGCAGGAGCGCGGCGTCGGAGAGGTCCATGATCCCCAGAGGCTAGTACGCCCCCGTCCGCGCCGCCCAGGTGTCGGTGGCCCCGGCATCGCCGCCAGGCCGCTGTGAAGCTGATGACGCGGATGAATCACGATCCCGGTCGCGCCGGGCCCGCGGGCATGATCCTCCGGGGTGGAAATGGGTGAGCGAGCCGCGTCGTTAGGATGGAGGCGCGACGGACGAGTCGACCGGGCGGTCGCGTCGACGGGCTCCGGCCCGTCGCCGAGGAACGTCCGGACTCCACAGGGCAGGGTGGTTGCTAACGGCAACCCGGGGTGACCCGCGGGACAGTGCCACAGAAAACAGACCGCCGGCCCGATACGGGACGGTAAGGGTGAAACGGTGGGGTAAGAGCCCACCAGCATCCCGGGTGACCGGGATGGCTAGGTAAACCCCACCCGGAGCAAGGCCAAGAATGGGTCGTCACCGCAAAGATGACGGTCCGCGCAGACGCTTGAGGGCTGCCCGTCCGATGTCTGCGGGTAGGCCGCTGGAGCCTGCCGGCGACGGCAGGCCGAGATGGATGGCCGCCGCCGACGGCGCCCCTCGGGGCGTCATCGGTCACAGAATCCGGCGTACAGGTCGACTCGTCCGTCGCCCACCAGGTCGCGGCCTTGATCAAGGCTGCGACCTGGTCGTATTTCAGCTGTCTACGGGCGTTGGCGGCAATCATCGGTTGGCGTTCGACGCCTTACTGAGATCCCGCTGCCATGAAAAGGGCGGACGCGGCGCGTAGAAATTGGCATCATCGAGACGTAGCTATTGTGCGGCTCCCCGAACTCGCCGGTAAATAGACGCGCGATCGCCCTCAATCATCCTTTGTGTGAGGTCTTCTGGTCGATTCTCCGATGGCACCACACGCTCGCCGGGGGATTCCGGAGATGGCAATGGGGAACTCCGACGGTTAATGGGCGAACAGGGCTCGTGCGGGAGGGGGGTCTTGTGACTGGGAAGGCGCAGGCGGCCGGCGTGGCGGCCAGGCCCCTACGAACCGCGGGTTGGTCGTGGTGGGCCGATGTGATCGCCTCGGTCGGCGCGGTCAGCGTGCTGATCGTAGCCGCGCTCTGGGTGCGGAGCGGCGGGGTGCAGGATCTTCGTGGCTGGATGGCGGGCCTGACGTCCATCGGTCGGCTGACCGGGCTTGTCGCGGCCGACCTGCTGCTCATCCAGGTGCTGCTGATGGCGCGCGTGCCGTGGATCGAGGGCACCTACGGACAGGACCGGCTCGCCCGTTGGCACCGCGTCGTCGGGTTTGTCTCCTTCGATCTGCTGCTCGCGCACATCGTGCTGATCACGGTCGGTTACGCCGCGACGGATGGGGCCTCCGTGACAGGCGAGGCGTGGAGCCTGGTCACCACGTACCCGGGAGTGCTGCTGGCGGTCGCCGGGGCGGCCGCCCTGACGATGGTCGTGCTCACCTCCCTGCGGGCCGTGCGGCGGCGGCTGCGCTACGAGTCGTGGCACCTGCTGCATCTTTACGCCTACCTCGGCGTCGGCCTGGCGCTGCCGCATCAGATCTGGACCGGGGCCGACTTCACCAGCTCCCGGGCCGCGACGCTGTACTGGTGGACCGCATACGCCGCGTGCGCCGGCACGGTGGTCGCCTTCCGACTGGGGCTGCCGACCTGGCGGACGCTGCGGCACCGACTCACGGTCGCCGCAGTCGTCCCAGAGGCTCCCGGCGTCCACTCGATTTACATGCGCGGACACCACCTGGACGAGTTGCCGGTACGCGCCGGGCAGTTCTTCCAGTGGCGCTTCCTCAGCGGCCCGGGCTGGAGTCGGGGCCATCCGTACTCGCTGTCCGCGGTGCCGCGTGAGGACATGCTGCGGATCACGGTGCGATCCCGCGGCGAGGGCAGCGAGAAGGTGTCAGAGTTACGGCCGGGAACCCGTGTGCTGATTGAGGGGCCGTACGGCCGGCTGACCGCCGCCCGGCGCACGGCTCCGCGGCTAACCATGATCGCGTCCGGGATCGGAATTACCCCGCTGCGGACCTTATTGGAAGAGTTACCGTACGCGCCGGGCAACGCCACGCTGCTGTACCGGGCTCGCTCGGCAGAAGACCTGGTGTTTCGCCAGGAACTTGAGCGCCTCGCGGCCGTCCGCGGCCTGCGCGTGGAGTACCTGTTGGGGTCGCGCGGGCGGGAGGACTCGTGGTTGCCGGCCGGATTCGGCGACGACGCGAAAACCTTGGGCGACCTTGTCCCGGACGTCGCGCAGCACGACGTGTTCGTCTGCGGACCGGACGAATGGATGCAATCGGTCGTACGGGCGGCGCGGCAGGCAGGCGTGCCGGCGGAGCGCATTCATCTTGAGCGCTTCACCTGGTAACTCGGCCATCCAATCCTCATGGCGCTCACAATCCGACCTGAGGAGGAAGACATGCGTAAGATCACGATCTGGTTCCTCGCCACGATCGCCGTGGTGGTACTTCTCTTCAACTACCGGACGTCGACCAGACCCGACAGCTCGCCTTCGACCGGGACCGTTGGCGACGCAGGCGTGCCGGGCGTTGCGCCGGTGGACCCCGGGACGTCACGGCGCACCGTCAAACGGTCCGGTTCCACCACCGTCGCCAACGGCCCGATCGTGCAGACGAAGCGGGGGCGCGTCCAGGTGCAGGCCCAGATCAGCGGTGGCCGGATCACCGAGATCACGCCGATGACGGTGCCGAACTCGAACAACCGCTCCCGCGAGATCAACAAGCGCGCAGTGCCGCAGCTGCGCACGGAGGCGCTTGCCGCGCAGAGCGCGCAGATCGATGCGGTGTCCGGGGCGACGCTGACCAGCGATGGCTACAAGGAGTCGCTCCAGGCCGCGCTGGACGACGTTCACTTCAAGGCCAACCCGTGACCAGGCAGGCGTTCGTCGAGCAGATCATGGGTCTGCCCGTCAGCGTGCATGTGCGCGGTCCCGGTGCCGACTCCCCGGCGGCGGCGAACGCCGTCGCCGGGGCCTTCGCCGAACTGCGCGCGATGGACGCCGTCTTCAGCCCGTACCGCCCGGACAGCCGGCTGAGCGCCCTGAACCGGGGAGAGCCGGTAGATGACCCGTTGGTCGACGCGGTACTCGACCTGTGCGAGCAGGCGCGGCAGCGTACGGGCGGCTACTTCAACGCGTACCTTCCCGAAACCGGCGGTGGCACCCGCTTCGACCCGTCCGGCCTCGTCAAGGGCTGGGCCGTCGAGCGCGCCGCGGAGCATCTGGAGGGGTACGCGTTCTACCTGAATGCCGGTGGGGACATGACGGTACGCGGATCCTGGCGCGTGGGCGTGGAGGATCCGGCCCAGCCCGATCAGCTCCTCACCACCATCGAGGTCGTCGACGGGCCGTCGCGACCTCGGGCAGTGCACACCGCGGAGCGCACATCGTGGACCCGCACACCGGCGCCCCCGCCCGGGGCGTGCGCTCGGTCACCGTCATCGGCCCGTCCCTGACCTGGGCGGACGTGTACGCCACCGCAGCGGTTGCGCAGGGGCCTCAGGCGGTGACATGGCTCGCCACGCTACCCGGGTACGAGGCCCTGCTCGTCGGCGACGACGGCGCCCTACTGGCCACGCCCGGCTGGTCACTACCCGCCTAGGTCGACTCGTCCGTCGCCCACCAGGTCACCGCCTCGATCAACGCGGTGACCTGCTGTGAAGTAGCCAGGCGCTCAGTCGTGCTCGGGTGCGCCGGTCACCCGGTGGGATGCCGCGTGCATCACCTCGGTCACCAGTCGGCGCGCATGCCCGCCTCCGGCGCGGTAGAGGGCGCGGCGGCCGTCCCGTCGCACGCTCACCAGCCCCGCCAGCCGAAGCTTGCCGAGGTGCTGCGACACCGCCGGCCGCGCCATCCCGACCGCCGCCACGAGCGCCGTCACGTCGTACTCGCCCTCGCTGAGCAGCCACATCAGCCGTAGCCGCGTTCCGTCGGCCAGCATCCGCAGCATTTCGGTCGCCGCCTCCACCTCCTGCCCGGGGGGAAGGCGTTGTTGCAAGTCGCTGGCATCTGCAACGTTGTCGCGTGCGTACATGAGCACATATTATCGCCGCCGTCGAGGGGTACGGATCGTCCGTGCGACCGCACGACCTGGGGGAGCGGTGAACGACCACGACCACGAACACGACGACCACGAACACGACGACCACGAACACGACGACCACGAACACGACGACCACGAACACCGCCACCGTCATGGCGGCCGGCTCGCTGCGTGGTGGCATCGGCTGGCCCACGCCGTCGTCCCGCACTCCCACGACTCGCGGGCAAAGATCGACCCCGCGTTGGAGTCCTCCCGCGACGGTCTCCGCGCCCTGTGGATCTCCCTGGTCGGCCTCGGGGTCACGGCCGTCGCCCAGGCGGTCATCGTGGTGCTCTCCGGTTCGGTCGCCCTGCTCGGCGACACCCTCCACAACGTCGCCGACGCCCTGACCGCCGTACCGCTGGGAATCGCCTTTCTCCTCGGTCGCCGTGCGGCCACCCGCGCCTACACCTACGGCTACGGCCGTGCCGAGGACCTCGCGGGCATCATCATCGTCGCGGTCATCGCCGCGTCCGCCGTCGCCGCCGCCTGGACCGCCGTCACCCGGCTGCTGCACCCCACCGACGTGGCACACCTGCCCTGGGTGGCTGCCGCCGGTCTCGTCGGCTTCGTCGGCAACGAGCTCGTGGCCCAGTACCGCATCCGCGTCGGCCGACGCATCGGCTCCGCCGCCCTGGTCGCCGACGGCCTGCACGCCCGCACCGACGGGTACACGTCCCTCGCCGTCCTCGCCGCCGCCGGCGGCGCCGCACTCGGCTGGCGCTGGGCAGACCCCGTCGTCGGCCTGGTCATCGCCGTCGCCATCACCTTCGTGCTCAAGGACGCCGCTCGCGAGGTCTACCGACGCCTCATGGACGCCGTCGACCCCGCCCTGGTCGACCAGGCCGAAACCGCGCTGCGGGCCGTCGACGGTGTCCGCGACGTGGCCGCGGTGCGACTCCGCTGGATCGGGCACCGGCTGCACGCCGAAGCGGAACTTGTCGTGGACGCCGACCTCAGCCTCGTCGCCGCACACGAGATCGCCGCCGACGCCGAGCATCAGCTCACCCACGCCGTGCCCCGGCTGGCCGGCGCCACCGTGCACACAGATCCGCACAGCCACCCCGGCCGACACCACCACCCTGATCTGTCCCACCGGCGCCGGCAGCCCTTCCGCTGATCGGCGCGAGCGGCATCAGCGAAGCTGCTTCTACCCCCCTATGTAGAGTTCCGATACAGTACTAGCCGTGCGGATGACGATCCCGGTGGCGAAGGTGCTCTCGGCGCTGCTCGCCGACCCGGCGGCCGAGCGGTACGGCCTCGACCTGATGAAGCTCACCGGTCTGCCCAGCGGCACCCTCTACCCGGTGCTGCACCGCCTCCAGGCGGCCGGCTGGCTCCTCGCCGATTGGGAGGAGGTCGACCCGGCCGCCGCCGGCCGGCCCGCCCGCCGGTACTACCGGCTGACCGCCGAGGGAGTTGGCGCCGCCCGGCAGGCGCTCGCCGAGCTGCGGGCGTTGAGCCCCGACCCCCGACCGCGCCGGGGTGGCGCCGAGCCGACCGGAGCTCCCGCGTGGTGACCCGGCGGCTGGCCGAGCGTCTGCTCCGGACGGCCGCCCGGCGCTGGCCGGCCGAGGTGCGCGACGAGCTGTCCCGCGAGTGGCACGCCGAGCTGCATGTGCTCGCCGAGCGGGGGGAGCGGCTGCGGATGCTCCGGTTCGCCGGCAGCCTGGCCGTTGGCCGGGCGCGCGTTCCACTGGTCGCGCGATCTGGACTGGACGGACCGTTCCGCCGGACGGTGGCCACGCTGCTCCTCGCCCCGCCGGCCGGCGTGGCGATCATCCTGGTCGCGGCGGTGCTGATGAATCTGGTGTACAACCAGCTGCTCGCCACGGTGAGCTGGGCGAACGCCGTCCAGTTGCCCGTGCTGACCGGTGTCACCGCCGGGCTGGCGGTGCTGCTGGCCCGGGTCGTCCGCCGCGGCGCCGCCCGCACCGCCCGCACCGGGCCGGCGCGCAACGCGCTCGGCGTCGTGCTTCCGATCGGCGTCACCGCCGTCCTCGTCGAGTACACCCTGAACGAGACCACCGAGAAGCTGACCCGCGTCGCGCCGGGCCTGGTGCTCTGGCTCGCCGGCCTGACCCTCTCGCTGTACGGCGCGGGGCTGCTGGCCGGCCGGGGCCGGGTCCGCGCCGCCTGGCTGGTGGGCGTGCTCGGCGCGCTCGTCGCCGCGGACCTCGCCGTGGTGCTCACCGTGGTCAACCTCATCTCCGGCGGCCCGGAGACGGTCATCGACGGTGTGGCCCAGGGCGACACCGTCGACCGGGTCTCCGCCCCACTGTGGCTCTTCACCAGCTGGACGGACTGGTCGTTCGGGCTGCCCCGGCCGACGAAGCGGGAGATCTTCCTCATCACCGATCTCGTGGAACTGCAGCCCTTCCTCTATCTCGCCTGCACCCCGTACGCGCTGGCCTACGCGATCCGGGCGGCGCGGCCGGCGGCGCCGGAGCCGATCGCACCGCCCGCGCCGGTGCCCTCCGGCGCCTGAGCCTCGGCCCGACCAGCTCACCTCGCGGCGCACCCGCTCGTACTCGCGGGCCAGCTCGGCGTCGATCCGCGCCATCCGCTCGTCGGTCAGCTCCACCGCGGGCTGGTACGACGGCCGGCCGGCGAGCATCCGCCGCCGCAGCCCGGTCGGCGGATAGATGGCGAACAGCGACGCCTCCTCCCGTACCGACGACTGCCGCAGCAGCGGCAGCCGGCCCGCCGCGGCGGACCGGGACTCGGCGACCGCCGCCCGCCACCGGTCGGGCCCGTGTCCGGCCCGCGACTCCCGGCGGACGGCGTGCGCGATCGTCTCCCCGGCGAGGAAGGCGTCGAGCATGCGGTGTCCGGCCCGGCGGCCGGGTCAGTCCGGGCAGGCAGTCGCTCCATCGGCGCCGGTGTGGCGGCGGCCTGCACCACCTGGGCGAAACACGCCGCGACGTTCGCCCGCTGCCAGCCGAAGACCGAGGCGGCGGTCTTCGCCATCCGGACCCGGAAGACCAGCCGGACGCCCGGACCGACGTCCTCCACCGCCAGCACCTCCACCCCGGCGACGCGTCGGCGCGTCCCGCAGCGCCGGCCCGGACGCCGACGGCACGGCCAGCAGCGCGGCCCGGGTCCGCTGCGCCGTCGCCGTCACCTCCCGGTCGGCGCGCCGGTCCAGCCGGTGCTGGGACCGGTCCCGCAGCAGCGGCACCGCCACCAGCACCCCGGTCGCGGCGAGCGCCGCGAGCACGGCGGCGGCCAGCAGCCGGCGTCGCAGCCGCGCCGATGTTCCTCCCCCGTACCGCACCCGGGGATTGTGCGTCACCGACCCGGTGGACGGCTGCCCCGTTCTTCGCCGTTCCGGCGTCCGACGGCCGGGAGCACGTCTAATGTGGAGGACATCGGGGACTATTTGTGGCGATCCGGTGGCGGCCGGACGCCTAGCGGTGCACAGTGATCTCATGAGCGACAGCGGAAGTGGTGCGCACTACTACTGGTGCACGCGACACCACCGGGTCGAGACCGATGACAACGTGTGCCCTGCGAAGCACGTTCTCGGACCGTACCCCTCAGCCGCCGACGCGGAGAACGCCCTGCAGAAGGTGCAGGAGCGCAACGAAGCGTGGGAGGCCGAGGACGCCCGTTGGGCCGGGGAGGACAGGTAGACGGCGCGGGACGGCCCGCGTCGAGGTACTCCGTGCTCCGCGAGGAGCCACGTGAGAGCACGTCCCCAAGGAGGGAACCAAGATGGCCGAAGCACAAAAGGCCACCACCCGCCCGGCCGCCAAACGTACGACCGCGACGAAGACCACCGCGACGCGACGGTCCACGGGGGCTGCCACGGCCCGGACGGCGACGGTCACCAAGGCGGCGCCGAACGCCTCGGGCGCCGGCGCCGGTCGGGTGCCGGCGAAGCAGGCCGTCGCGAAGAAGGCGGCCGCCAAGAAGGTCGTGGCGGCGGCACGCAAGGCGCCCGCGAAGATGGCGCCGGCCACCAAGACCGCCGCGAAGCAGGCGCCCGCTAAGAAGACCACCGCGAAGAAGGCGCCCGCGAAGAAGGCGCCCGCGAAGAAGGCGCCCGCGAACAAGACCACCGCCAAGAAGGCGCCCGCCAAGAAGGCCACCGCCAGGAAGACCACCACGGCGGCGAAGAAGGCTCCCGCGCGGAAGACGGCGGCGAAGAAGACCACGGCGGCGGCGAAGAAGACCACGGCGGCGGCCAAGAAG
>NZ_JAEVHJ010000174.1:0-13714 GCF_016802855.1 Micromonospora sp. ATA51
TCGGTCCGCGATCCGCCGCCCGGCCCCCTGGGTCGCCCACGCCATCACCCCGCGCGACCGCCGGCGGGGCGACCGGACGACGGCGCCCGCGAGCTGACGCCGGCCGGCGGGCATCGACCCGCCGCCGCCGCGGAGAGCGACCGATCTCACAGCCGGCTCCGCTGCGGAGCCGGCCCGCGACGGATCGGCCAGGTCACGACCGGCCTGGGCCCGGGCCGCCCGGACGGCGGGAAGCTGGCCATCCCCGCCCCGCCCCGCCGTCACGTCGGCGATCGTGTGAGGATCAGCGACAAAGCCGGCAGCGGCGACGGCCGCATCCTGCCGGTCCACCCCGCAACGTCGCGAGGAGGAGCCGTCATGACGAACACCAGGACGCGGATCCCGCAGGATCTCGACCGCAACCTCGCCCTCGACCTGGTCCGGGTCACCGAGGCCGCGGCGATGGCGGCCGGCCGTTGGGTCGGTCGGGGCGACAAGGAGGGCGGCGACGGGGCAGCCGTCGACGCGATGCGCAAACTGATCAACTCGATCCCGATGCGGGGCGTCGTGGTGATCGGCGAGGGCGAGAAGGACAACGCCCCGATGCTGTTCAACGGCGAGGAGGTCGGCGACGGCAGCGGCCCCGAGGTGGACGTGGCGGTGGACCCGGTCGACGGCACCACCCTGATGAGCAAGGGCATGCCGAACGCCCTCGCGGTGCTGGCGGTTTCCGAGCGGGGTTCGATGTTCGACCCGAGCGCCGTCTTCTACATGGAGAAGCTCGCGGTCGGCCCGATGTACGCCGACGTGGTGGACATCAACGCCGGGGTGGCCGACAACCTGCGCCGGATCGCCAAGGTCAAGGGCACCGACGTCTCCGAGGTGACGGTCTGCGTGCTGGACCGGTCCCGCCACGACGACCTGGTGAAGCAGATCCGGCGGACCGGCGCGGGCATCCGGTTCATCTCCGACGGCGACATCGCCGGCTCGATCGCCGCCGCCCGGGGCGAGTCCGACGTCGACGTGCTGATGGGCATCGGCGGCACGCCGGAGGGCATCATCTCCGCCTGCGCGCTCAAGTGCATGGGCGGGGCGATGCAGGCGAAGCTCTGGCCGCGCGACGACCAGGAGCGGGAGAAGGCGCTCGCCGCCGGGCACGACCTGGACCGGGTGCTGCTCACCGACGACCTGGTCACCGGGGACAACTGCTTCTTCGTGGCGACCGGCGTGACCTCCGGCGACCTGCTGCGCGGGGTGCGCTACCGGGCCGGCGGGGCGTACACCCAGTCGATCGTGATGCGGTCCAAGAGCGGCACCATCCGGGTGATCGACTCGTACCACCGGCTCGAGAAGCTGGCGCTCTACTCGGCCGTCGACTTCGACGGTCGCCCGCTGGCCGAGCAGGAGTGAGCGCGACCGGGACGGTGGCGCCCCCCACGCTGTCGACCACCCGGCGGGTCGCCGGCGTCGGGCTGGCCACCGCCTCGGGGGTCGCGGTGGCCGTGCAGTCCCGGATCAACGGCGAGTTGGGCGTACGACTGGGCGACGGGATCGCCGCCGCGGTGGTCTCCTTCGGCCTGGGCCTGCTGATCCTGCTGGTGCTGGTCCCCGCCACCCCGGGCGGCCGGCGGGGGCTGGCCGCGTTGCGGGCGGCGCTGGCGCAGGGGTCGCTACGGCCGTGGCAGTGCCTCGGCGGGGTGTGCGGGGCCTTCCTGGTCGCCACCCAGGGGCTGACCATCGGCACGCTCGGCGTCGCCGTCTTCACCGTCGCCGTGGTGGCCGGGCAGTCCGCCAGCGGCCTGCTGGTCGACCGGGCCGGCCTCGGGCCGACCGGCCGGCAGGCGGTCACCCCGAACCGACTGGTCGGCGCGGCGCTCACCGTGCTGGCGGTGCTGCTGGCGGTGGGCGACCGGCTCGGCGACCCGGGCGCCCTGGCGCTGGCCCTGCTGCCGATGCTGGCCGGGGTGGGCATCGCCTGGCAGCAGGCGGTCAACGGCCGGGTGCGGGGAGCCTCCGGCAGCGCGCTGTCGGCCACGCTGGTGAACTTCACGGTGGGCACGGCGGCCCTGCTCGTCACCCTCGCGATCGACGTGGCGGTCCGTGGCCGCCCGGGCGGCAGCTTCCCGACCGAGCCCTGGCTCTACCTGGGCGGCCCGATCGGCATCGTCTTCATCGCGCTCGCCGCCGCCATCGTCCGCTTCACCGGGGTGCTGCTGCTCGGGCTGGCCACCATCGCCGGGCAGATTGTCGGCGCCGTACTGCTGGACCTGGTCCTGCCGACCGCGGCCTCGCATCCCGGGCCGGCCACCCTGCTCGGCGCGGCGCTGACCATGGTCGCGGTCCTGATCGCGGCGCTCGGGCCGGCACCGCGCCGCTGACGCCCGCTCCGGCGGCGGGCGACGCGGGCGGCGGTGGCCGGTCAGCGGCGCAGCGCGGCGACGGTCTCGGCGAGGGCGACGTCCAGCGGGGTCGGTTCGACGCCCAGGGTGGCGGTCAACGCGCTGGAGTCGAGCAGGTAGGGCCGGTCGAACTGGTAGGCGGTCTCGCGCAGCTCGCGGGCGAACGGGTTGGCCAGGCCGCCGAGCCAGAGCACCGGGTAGGGCATCCGGATCAGCCTGGGCGCGGGGGCGCCGGCCAGGGCCGCCGCCCGGGTGGCCAGCTCCCGCATTCCGACGGCGGGCGCGCTGGGCACGTGCCAGGCGCGGCCCCAGGCCCGCGGGTCGGTGGCGGCGGCGACCAGGGTGCGGGCCACGTCGTCGATGTACGTCCAGCTGTGCGGGGCGTCCCAGTCGACCGGGAGGAAGACCCGCTTGCCGGCGAGCACCCGGGGCAGCACCAGCATCGGCAGGGAGGTGGCCCCGGCGCCCAGGTAGTCGGAGCCGCGCACCTCGGTGACCCGGGCCCGGCCGGCCCGGTGGGCGGCGAGCGCGTCGGCCCACATCCGGTTGCGCACCTGCCCCTTGACGCCGGTGGCCGCCGGCGGGGTGGCCTCGGTCATCGGCCCGTCGACCGGGCCGTAGCCGTAGAGGTTGCCGACCGTGGCGAGCACCGCGCCGCTGCGCTCGGCGGCGCTGAGCAGCGCCGCGGCGAGCGGCGGCCAGTCGGTCGGCCACCGGTGGTACGCCGGGTTGGCGCAGTTGTAGACGGCGTCGGCGCCGTCGGTCAGCGCGGCCAGCCGGTCCGCGTCGGCGGCGTCGGCGGCGACCCGCTCGACGGCCGGGTGCTCGGGCCCGGTGCCCCGGCGGGTCACCACCTGCACCTGGTCGCCGCGTCCGGCGAGGAGCCGGGCCGTGGCCGTGCCGACGGGACCGGCGCCGACGATGACGTGCAGGGCCATGAGGGCCACCTTTCGAAGCAGGGGTCTGATCCGAGAGCACTGCTCTCGCCGAGAACGGGACCAGCATGACCCGCCGCATGACACTTCGTCAAGAGCAGTGCTCTCTATTTTGATTGGCGCTCTCATCCGTGGCAGAGTGGGGGCATGGTCGCCCACTCGCTGCGCGCCCGGGTCCGTGCCGGAATGATCGACGAGATCAAGACGGTGGCCCGCCGCCACCTCGCCACGGACGGCGCCAACCTCTCGCTGCGCGCGGTCGCCCGGGACATGGGCATGGTCTCCTCGGCGATCTACCGCTACTTCCCCAGCCGGGACGACCTGCTCACGGCCCTGATCCTGGAGGCGTACGACGCGCTCGGCGACGCGGTGGAGGCGGCCGACGCGGCGGTCGAGCGGCGCGACCTGCGCGGGCGCTGGCACGCGGTCTGCCGGGCGGCCCGGGCCTGGGCGCTGGCCCACCCGGCCGAGTACGCCCTGATCTACGGCAGCCCGGTCCCCGGGTACGCGGCCCCGGACGACACGGTCGCACCGGCCCAGCGTCCCCCGGTCGTGCTGGTCGGCATCCTGCACGACGGACTGACCACCGGCCGGCTCACCCCGCCGCCCGACGAGTTGCCCGACCCGCTGCGCGAGGACCTCGCGGAGGTCGCCGCCGGCCTGTACCCCGGCATGTCCGAGGCGCTGCTGGCCCGCGGCATGGCCGGCTGGACCCAGTTGTTCGGGCTGATCAGCTTCGAACTCTTCGGCCGGATCACCCGGACGCTCCCGCACCGGGACGAGTACTTCGACCACCAGACCGGCCTGATGGCCAACCTGATCGGCCTCCCCGGACCGTCCTGACCGGTCCCCGCCGCGCGAGGCGCGACGGGCCGGTCGCGGCGTCAGCTGCCGTCGGAGGAGTGACCGGGGAAGAGGTGGGCGCTCGGGTCGATCGCCACCGCCGCGTTGTTCACCGCCGTGGCGGCCTCGCCGAAGCCGGTGGCGATCAGCCGGACCTTGCCCGGGTACTCGGTGATGTCACCGGCGGCGAAGACCCGGGGCAGGTTGGTGGCCATCGCGCTGTCCACCACGATGTGCCGGCGATCCAGCCGCAGGCCCCACTCCGCGAGCGGACCCAGGTCGGCGGTGAAGCCGAGCGCCGCGATGACGCTGTCCACCGGCAGCGTCTCCGCGACGCCACCCCGGACCACGATCTCCGCGGCGGTCACCCGGTCCTCCCCGTACAGCCGGGTCACCTCGGCGTTGACCACCACCCGCACCGGCAGGGCCAGCACCCGGGCGACGGTCGACGCGTGGGCGCGGAACCGCTCCCGGCGGTGCACCAGGGTCACCGACCGGGCCAGCGGCTGGAGGGTCAGGGCCCAGTCGAAGGCCGAGTCACCGCCGCCGACGATCAGCACGTCCCGGCCGGCCAGCTCGGTCGGCTGCGGTACGAAGTAGACGATCCCGGTGCCGGCGAAGCTGTCCGCGGCGGGCAGCGGCCGGGGCGTGAAGCTGCCCAGCCCACCGGTGACGATCACGGCGCCGCAGCTGAGCTGCTCGCCCCCGGCGAGCCCCAGTACCGGCCGCCCGTCGGCGTAGGAGAGCTTCTCGGCCCGGGTGCCGAGCAGGTACGCCGGCGCGAACGGCGCGGCCTGGGCGACCAGGTTCGCCACCAGGTCCCGCCCCTTGACGGCGGGGAAGCCGGCGACGTCGAGGATCAGCTTCTCCGGGTACATCGCGGCGACCTGGCCGCCCGGCTCGGGCAGCGCGTCGATCACCGCCACGGAGAGCCCACGGAACCCGGCGTAGTACGCGGCGAAGAGCCCGGCCGGACCGGCCCCGATCACGGCGACATCGACTTCGCGCATGCGTACCGTCACTTCCGCCTCGCGGATCAACGTGTGCTGATGCCGACGGTAGGCGGGCGGGTGCCCTCCGGCAAGCACGTCCCATGACCCGTTCGGACGACCCTGCCGGCCGGTCAGGGCAGGGTGAGCGGCGGCTCCGTGTGCTGCGGCTGGTCCAGCTCGGCGCGGCGGCGGCGGAACAGGACCGCCGCGACGATCCCGCCGAGCAGCCCGAACAGGTGGCCCTGCCAGGAGATCCGCTCGTCGGTGGGGAGGATGCTGAGCAGTTGCCAGCCGTAGAGCAGGCCGACCAGCAGCACCACCGCGACGTTCCACCAGCTCCGCTCGACGACGCCCCGGGTGAGCAGGATGCCCAGGTAGCCGAAGATGACGCCGCTCGCGCCGACCACCACCGAGTTGGGCGAGCCGGTGAACCACACCCCCAGCCCGCTGACCAGGATGATCACCAGCGTCGACCAGAGGAACCGGCGGGTGCCGGCGGCCAGCACGAAGGTGCCGAGCAGGATCAGCGGGATGCTGTTGCTGTAGAGGTGGGTGAAGTCGGCGTGCAGGAACGGCGAGAAGAAGACGCCGTCCAGCCCCTGGATCCGGTGCGGGATGATCCCGGCCGCCACGTCGAGGTCGGCGTGCAGCCCGACGTCGAGCGCCTCGATGAGGAAGAGCACCGGCACGACCGCGCACATCGCGACGAAGGCCCGGCCCAGCGAGGCGTAGAACGCCTCGGTGCCGAACCGGTGGGGATCGCCGCCCGTCGGGCCGCCGCGCCAGGTCACGTACCAATGGCTATCAGCAATCGCGGTCGACCGCCACTTGAGCGGCGCGTCCCAGGGCGACACGACGGCGGCGGGGTGTGTGGCTGCCCACACACCCCGCCGTCGTCAGCGTCGGATCAGTACCAGCCGGTGCTCTGCGAGTGCGCCCACGCGCCGCACGGGTCGTCGTACCGGCCCTCGATGTAGCCGAGCCCCCACTTGATCTGGGTGGCCGGGTTGGTCTTCCAGTCGTCGGCGACCGAGCCCATCTTGCTGCCGGGCAGCGCCTGCGGGATGCCGTACGCGCCGGAGCCGGAGTTGTAGGCCTTGTGGTTCCAGCCGCTCTCCTTGGTCCAGAGCTTGTCGAGGCAGGGGAACTGGTCGATGGCGAAGCCCTCGTCGAGCATGATGGCGCAGCCGATCGCCCGGTTGCCGCTGAACTCCTCGCAGGAGGCGGGGATCGGGCCGTCGTACGGCTTGGCAACCTGGGCTGCCGCCGCTTCCCGTTCCTTCTTCCGGGACGCCGCCGCTGCCTCGGCCTCGCGGGCCCGTTCGGCGGCCTCCTTGGCCGCCGCCGCCGCCCGCAGCTTGGCCTGGTACTCGGCGGCCCGCTGCTTGGCCGACTCCAGCCGGTGGTCGGCCTGCAGCTCACGCTGGTACGCGTACTCCGCCCGGTCGACCTCGAGGCCGACCTGCGCGGTCAGGCCCTGTTGCTGGGTTTCCCGGTCTTCGCCCAGATAGAAGCCGCCGGCAACGCCCACGGAGAGCAGTGCGACGGCGGCCGTACGGGCACCGAACCGGCTCCACAGCCGACTCACGAAGTGGTCCCTTCGTCGGGGGCAAGGACACGACGCGACGCGTGGCCGTCCGTGGCCGCGTCGGCGCCGTGAGCGCCCCGACCCCGCGGGTCGCAGCCGACGCACCGGCGTTGACCGTCTCCATTCGCCGGGGCGAGCGATGACCGACGATCTTTCTGGTGCGTGGGCGCTCGCTGGACACCATCGCGCACAGTGAGGCGGATGGGAAACCAACAGCCACATTTGTGATCTGGGCCACAAAGCGAATACCCGCAAGGAATGACAAACCCGGCAGGGAATCGATATCAGAGCGGAATGTCCTCCAACAGATCCGTCACCATGGCGGCGATCGGCGACCGCTCCGAACGACTGAGCGTGACGTGTGCGAAGAGCGGATGGCCCTTCAGCGCCTCGATCACCGCGGTCACCCCGTCGTGCCGTCCGACCCGCAGGTTGTCCCGCTGCGCGACGTCATGGGTGAGCACCACCCGCGACCCCTGGCCGATCCGGGACAGGACGGTGAGCAGGACCCCCCGCTCCAGCGACTGCGCCTCGTCGACGATCACGAAGGCGTCGTGCAGGCTGCGCCCCCGGATGTGGGTGAGCGGCAGCACCTCGAGGATGCCCCGGGTGGTGACCTCCTCCAGCACGTTCTCGTGCACCACCGCGCCGAGGGTGTCGAAGACCGCCTGGGCCCAGGGAGACATCTTCTCCGACTCCGACCCGGGCAGGTACCCCAGTTCCTGACCGCCGACGGCGTAGAGCGGGCGGAACACGATCACCTTCTTGTGCCGGCGGCGCTCCATCACCGCCTCCAGCCCGGCGCAGAGCGCCAGCGCCGACTTGCCGGTCCCCGCCCGCCCGCCGAGCGAGACGATCCCGATCGACTCGTCCAGCAGCAGGTCCAGCGCCACCCGCTGCTCGGCCGAGCGACCGTGCACGCCGAACGCCTCCCGGTCGCCGCGGACCAGTCGTACGGTCTTGTCGGACAGCACCCGGCCGAGCGCCGAGCCACGGGCCGAGTGCAGCACCAGACCGGTGTGGCAGGGCAGCCCGGCGGCGGCGTCCAGGTCGAGCGTCTCGCCCGCGTACAGCCGGCCGATCTCCTCCTCGCCCAGCTCCAGCTCGGCCATGCCGGTCCAGGTCGGGTCGCTGGCCTGGCCGTGCCGGTACTCGTCCGCCCGCAGGCCGACCGAGGCCGCCTTCACCCGCAGCGGCATGTCCTTGCTGACCAGGGTGACCTCGCACCCCTCGGCGGCGAGGTTGAGCGCCACGGAGAGGATCCGGGCGTCGTTCGACTCGTTCCGGAAGCCGGGTGGCAGCACCCCGTCGTCGGTGTGGTTCAACTCGACCCGGAGCGTGCCGCCCTGGTCGTTGGCCGGCACCGGCCGGTCCAGCCGGCCGTGCTTCACCCGCAGCTCGTCGAGCATGCGCAGCGACTGCCGGGCGAACCAGCCCAGTTCCGGGTGGTGCCGCTTGCCCTCCAGCTCGGAGATGACGACGAGCGGCAGCACCACCTCGTGCTCGGCGAAGCGGTGGAAGGCCGCGGGATCGGAGAGGAGGACCGAGGTATCCAGGACGAAGGCCTGGCCGGCTGGTCGGGGCTCCTCGGTGCCGACCGACGCGGCGGCCGTGGTGCGGCGGCTGCGGGTGGTCCGGCGGGTCGTGGCAGTCGCGGCCGGGGTCTGGTCGGCACCGGCGGGGGTACGGCGAGTCGTCACAGGCCTGCTCCGCGGATGGGCACCCGGCCACCCGTGTTCCGCCTCGTCCGGTGCCCGGTGGACACGGGGTCGGATGCGGGCCCCGTGCGCGAGGTCGCAGGTCCGGGCTGGCCGGCTGGCCCGGGAGAACCCCGTGCCATGACTAGACGCTAGTCGCGTCACGGCCCTTCGGCTAGTACGCGGCAGTGGATCCCACCCGACCGGGGCGTGAACGCCGGGCGGCGGAACCGGCCGGGATGCATGCCCCCTGCGCGCATCCCGGCCGGCGGACCACCGTCACCGGTCTGACGTTGGTCCCGACGGTGCGCGTCCGCCGCGGACGACGCACCGTGTACCTGGCGGACCTCAGCCCTGCCGGCGGACCAGCGTCCCGGCCGGATGCCGGCCGCCGACCACGGACGCGGTGAACGAGGAACCGGTGTAGGTCGTGCCCTGCCGGGTGGCGATCCCGCCGAACTGTGCGGTCGCGGTGGCGCGGGAGGACGGCCCCGGCGCGGGCCGGCCACCGAGCGCGACCGCGGTCGCCGTACCGTCGCGCGGGCCCGTGCCGACCGGCGGCACCGCGGCCGACGTCGGGGCGACGACCGGGCCGGCCAGCGCCGAGGCGATGGCGGCCTGGGCGTCGCGGCGCCGCCGGTTCCAGGCGCCCCGGTCACCGTCGAAGTAGCCCTGCCGATAACCGAAGCGGTAGCCGATCCGGTAGCTGAGCTGGCCGTGCAGCCGGCCCGCCGCATAGCTGGTCGACCCGAGGACGAGGACGAGGAAGACCGCGAGGAAGGGGCTCATCCGGCCGCTCCCGCCGGCGTCGGGTCGCCGGACACCCCGCTCGCCCGCCGGGTCATCGCTCCTCCGGCTCGGCCGCGGGGTCGACGACCAGCAGCCGCTCCAGATCGGCGGTGCTGACCTCCTCGACCAGTTCGACGCTGATCCGGCAGCCGTCCAGCACGACCTCAGCGACCGAGGAGCGCCGGATCTCGCCGCCGGCGTCGTAGACCCGGACGCTCAGCTCGGGACAGCCGAGGTGGATACGCCAGGCGTTCCACTCGTCGCGGTCCGCGACGCTGAGGGAGAGGTAGCGGCAACCCCGGGCGAGGTAGAGGCGCCAGGGCGCGCTCAGCCCGGCGGCCACCCCCTCGGCGATCAGGCCGAACGCCTGGGCGCGGGTGGCGAGCTCGGTCACCGGACCCCCTTGAAACCCGCGGAGTGACGCATGTGAGCACTCATCGTCTCATGCACGTGACACACCGTAAGTTGTCTCATGGGCGTGACAGTATCAGCTTTTCGTCTGTTTACCGCCGTACTGGTGGGCACCTATTCTGCCCGGGTGGCACCCCTCAAGAGCAGCGCTGGATCGTTTACCGGAAATCCGAGAGAGCCGTCACGTCTGCGTGACAGCAGCGTGCCGGGCCTCCCCGGGGCGGACGACTGGTCGTACCGTCACGGGGTGACCGAGACGGCCAACGCACGGAAGATCGCCTTCGCCACCTTCGTACGGCGCGCGCTGGACGACGCCCGGGCCATGCGGGCCTGGAGCGGGACCGAGGTCTCCCGCCGCACCGGCGTCTCCCGCCAGACCATCAACCGCTGGGTACGCGGCGACTGGGCCAGCGACCCGGAGGCGGAACGGGTGGTCGCCTTCTGCCAGGGGCTGGGCCTCAACCCGGCGACCGCCTTCACCGCCCTGGGCTGGGACCGGGCGGCTCCGCCGCGCAGCGCCCCGAGCCCACCGCCGATGGATCCCGACGTCGAGGCACTGCTCCGCCGTCTGGTCGACCCGAATGTGTCGGACGCGGAGAAGTTCCACATCCGGGAAACCATTCGTTACCTGGCTTATCGCCCAACTCTTCCGGTCGAAGTCCGAAATAGAGGTAAACAAGCCGGGTAGTTCCTCAGATGGCGAAAGAATGGTAGGGCAGACCCGATCGTTTCCCTCCGGGGCCGGAACGGGCGCGCTAGCGTCCCTATTCGTACTGCTTGGGCTCGTCATCGGCGGGGGGACGGGACAAGGCCGAATCCAGCCCTGCGGGACAGAAGGAGGGGTCTGTCCATGACCCTGAAATGGTTGGCAGTCGTGGTCGCGGTGGTTTCGGTGACATCGTGCGTGACCGGCAACGTGGTGGTCGGCGTGATCAACGGCGGGCAGCTTCCCCTAGTCGTCAATCTCTTCGCGCTCATCACCGCCGGCACCGCGGTGGTCCTCGCCGTGGTCGCCGAGCTGCACGACCGGCTCAACGACCGGGTCAGCGCGCTCACCGAGTTCCTGGTGGCCAGGCTGAACGAGATCGAGACGCACACCGGCGACCGGAACACCGGCTTCGTGGAGGGCTACCTGCTCAGCCACGGCCAGGAGGCGGCCGTCGTGCCGTTCGGACGCCGGGGACGGGGGGCCGCCGAACGCTGACATGTCCCGCCGGCTGAGCGTCACATCTCGGCCACGAATGAGCCGCACCGCCCGGGGTACGCTGTCGCCCGTGCCGCCGTTGAATCTGGGCAACCAGCAGCCGAAGACCCCGCTGGACGCTGAGCACGCCTGGCGGGCGACCGCCGAGCGGGCCGCCGACACGGTGCTCTTCTTCGACTTCGACGGCACCCTCGCGCCGGTCGGCGACGACCCGACCGCGGTCCAGCCCGCCCCGAAGGTGCTCGCCGCGCTGGAGGCGCTCGCCCCGCTCGTACGCCGGATCGCCATCGTCTCCGCGCGGCCGGTGGAGTTCCTCCGCGACCACCTCGGCGGCCTCGGCGGGATCGACCTGTACGGGCTCTACGGCCTGGAGCACAGCCACTCCGGCGGCGAGACGGTCACCGAGCCGGCCGCCCTGCCCTGGGTGCCCACCATGGCGGAGCTGGCCGAGCAGGCCCGCGCCGAGTTGCCGCCCGGCGCCCTGGTGGAGTTCAAGCGGCTCTCCGTCGCCCTGCACTGGCGCACCGCCCCGCAACTCGGCAACCTGGTGCAGGAGTGGGGCCGGGCCCGCGCCGAGCGGCTCGGGCTGCGCTGCCAGGCCGGCCGGATGGTGCTGGAGCTCAAGCCCCCGGTCGACCGGGACAAGGGCATGGTGATCGGCGAGATCGTCCGCGACGCCGGCGGCGCCTGGTACTTCGGTGACGACGTCTCCGACATCAAGGCGTTCGCCGCGCTGCGCGCCCGCGCCGCCGCCGACCCCCGGTTCGTCGGCGTCTGCGTGGCCGTCGCCAACCCGGAGACCGGTCTCGAGGTGGCCGACGCCGCCGATCTGACCCTGGACTCCCCGGCCGCGCTCGCCACCTTCCTCACCGACGCCCTCCCGCACCTCACCTGACCGCGCGGGCGGTGGGTGGTCAGGCGCCGAAGCGGCGTTGCCGGGTGGCGTACGAGCGCAGGGCCCGGAGGAAGTCGACGCGGCGGAAATCCGGCCAGTTCAGCTCGCAGAAGTAGAACTCCGAGTGGGCCGACTGCCAGAGCATGAAGCCGGAGAGCCGCTGCTCGCCGCTGGTCCGGATGATCAGATCCGGATCGGGCAGGCCCTTGGTGTAAAGATGCTCGGAAATGTGGTCGACGTCGATCGAGTTGGCCAGTTCCTCGATCGTGCCGCCGTTCGCCGCGTGCTCCAGCAGCAGCGAGCGGACCGCATCGGCGATCTCTCGCCGGCCGCCGTACCCGACCGCGATGTTGACCTGGGCGCCGCCGCTGCGGTTCCGGGTGCGCTCCTCGGCGGCCTTCAGCGCGGCGGCGTGCTGCGCGGGCAGCACGTCCAGCGCGCCGACCATCCGCAGCCGCCAGGGGTTGCCCTCCTCGGCCAGCTCGGTGGTGAGGTCCTCGATGATCTGGAGCAGCGGGTCCAGCTCGGCCGCCGGCCGGGAGAGGTTGTCGGTGGAGAGCAGCCAGAGCGTGACGTGCCCCACGCCGGCGGCGTCGCACCAACGCAGCAGCTCCTTGATCCGCTCGGCGCCCATCCGGTGGCCGTCGTTCGGGTCGACGAAGCCCATCTCCCGGGCCCACCTGCGGTTGCCGTCGCACATGACGCCGACGTGCCGGGGCACCGGCTTGCCCGCGAGCCTCGCCGTCAGCCGGCGCTCGTACACGGAGTAGAGGAGTTTCCGCAGAGTCATCACCTTGCAGGGTAGCGACCCCCGTTGAAGATCAGTGCCGCGGAGGCCGATCCCTGGCCGGGAGACCGATGCCGATCATGGCCAGGGTGCGGGCGTCCAGCCGCCCGTCACCCAGCCCCAGCTCCACCACCGTCCGGTAGACCCGGTCGTCGCGGCGGGCCGCCCGGACCGCCGCGTCGACCACCCGCCGGCGCCGGGCCAGCCAGGCCGCGACCGAACTGTGCCGCAGGTGGGTGCCGAACCGCCGACGCAGCGTGTCCGCGTACCGGCGGGCGGCCTGACCCGGGGAACCGGCCGCCGCCGCGCCGGCCAGCGCGCCGGACCGCAGCGCGTAGAAGATGCCCTCCCCGGTGAACGGGTTGATCAGCGAGAGCGCGTCGCCGGCCAGCACCACCCGGTCCCGCCCCGGCGCCGCCGGTGGGTGGAGAGCGGCGAGGTGGTGGGCCCGCAGCTCGGTGACCGTCGCCGGATCCGTGCCGGGCAGCAGGGCGGCGAGACGGTCCACCAGGTGGGCCCGGGTCAGCGGCTCGCCGCGCAGCACCTCCCCGTACCCGACGTTCGCCCGGCCGTCGCCGATCGGGAAGGACCAGGCGTACGCCGGCCAGCGCGGCGCCGAGGTGACGATGAGCTGCTCGGGCGGGCCGGGCAGCGCCGGGGCGTACCCCCGGATGGCCAGCGCCAGGTGGCGGTCCGGGTTGACCGGGTGGCCGAGCGCCCGGCGGACCACCGAACCGGCGCCGTCCGCGCCCACCACCGCCCCGCCCGACAACTCCCCGTCCAGCACCACCCGGTCGCCCCGGAGCTCCACCCGGCGCACCGTGTGCCGGCGCAGTTCCACGCCGGCCGCCACCGCCGCCGCCACCAGCCGGGCGTCGAAGACCTTCCGGGGCACCGTGTACGCGGGCCGGGGCAGCGCCCGGGCCACCGCCCCGCCGCCGGGGCCGACCAGCCGCAGCGCGGGCAGCGGGGCGTACCCGTCGACGGCGTCGGCGACGCCCAGCTCGGCGAGGACGTCCAGCGCGTGCGCGGCGATCCCGTCCCCGCAGGCCTTGTCCCGGGGAAAGTCGGCCCGGTCCAGCAGCAGCACCCGGGCGCTGGGCGCCGACCCGCGGGACCGGGCCCGGGACCTGACCGCCGCCTTCGCCGACCCGACGGTCACCGCGGTGCTCGCCACCGTCGGCGGGGACGACCT
>NZ_JAEVHJ010000175.1:0-13695 GCF_016802855.1 Micromonospora sp. ATA51
GGGGCGGCCCGCCGGGCGCTGCGACGGCGCGGTCATCCGGACGGCCGGGTCGCGGGGCACCCCGCCCTCGCGCAGCAGCCGAGCCATCGGCAGGGTGGCCGCGCCCATCGCGACCGCGTCCGGTCCGAGCTGGCACAGCTCGATCGAGGTCTGCGCGTACGGCTGGCGCAGCGCGTGCCGCGCGGTGGCCTCGCGGATCTGCGGCAGGTACCGGTCCCCCAGCGCCAGCCCGGCCCAGCCGCCGAGCACCACCCGCTCCGGGTTGAAGAGGTTGACCAGGGTCGCCACGCCCGCGCCGAGGTAGCCGACCGTCTCGTCGAGGACCTTCGCGGCCGTCCGGGTCGGGGAGCGCAGCAGCTCGCCGAAGGCGCTCTCCTCGTCGCCGCCGGCCGCCGGGCGACCCCGGTTGGCCTGCCGGAACCGATCGAGGACTCCCTCCGCCCCGACGTACGCCTCCAGGCAGCCGTGGTTGCCGCAGCGGCAGCGGCGACCGCCGTACACGATCGTGGTGTGGCCCCACTCGCCGGCGCTGCTGTGCGCGCCCCGATAGCCGACCCCGTCGGCCACCACGCTGGCCCCGATCCCGGAGCCGACCAGGGCGATGACGGCGTGTCGGGCGCCCCGGCCGGCGCCGAACCACATCTCGGCCTGGCCGAGGGTCTTCGCGCCGTTGTCGACGTGCACCGGGATGTCGGTGCCGGCGCGCAGCATGGCGCCCAGCGGCACCCCGTCCCAGCCGAGGGTCTGGGCGTGCACCACGGCATCGGCGGTCCGCTCCACCGTCCCGGAGACCGCCACGCCGAAGCCGAGCACCGCGGCCGGGTCGACGCCGGCCTGCTCGACCACCGCGGCCAGCCCGTGCAGCAGGTGGGTGGCCACGGCGTGCGGGTCCGGCTCGGCGGCGGCGATCGGGTACTCCGCCTTGGCCAGCGCGGTCATCGCCAGGTCGAACAGCTCGACCTGGACCCGGGTCTCGCCGACGTCGGCGCCGACCAGGTAGCCGTAGCCGGGGGCGACCCGCAGCAGCACCCGGGGGCGGCCGCCGTCGGACTCCACCGAGCCGGCTTCCTCGACGATCCCTTCGGCGATCATCTCGCCGACCAGGTTGCTCACGCTGGCCAGGCTCAGCGCGGTGCTCTGGCCCAGCTCGTGGCGGCTGAGCGGGCCGTCGAGCCAGATCCGGGTGAGCAGCACGGAGCGGTTGGCGCGGCGCATGTCGCGCACCGTGGTGCGTCTGGCGTCCATGTCCGCCACCTTTCCCCTGTCACCACCCGTGGCGGCCTCACCGGGATGCGTCATCCCAGATTAATGCCATGAACCAAGCACCGAATAATGCCGGGTCGTCCAGCCGTCCTCCGCACCCCTCCGGCCCTGCGCACCCGGACGGCCACGGTACCGCTCACCGAGCCCCCGGCTCCGGCCCCGTCCAGCCGGCCGTGCCGACACAGGCCTCGTTGCCCTCGGCGTCGGCCAGCACCCAGTACGCCGGCGCGTACTCGTCGGTCAGCAGGCGGCCGCCGGCCGCGACCGCCGCCGCCACCCGCGCCTCCGCCCGGTCGTACGGCACCCAGACGTCGATGTGCATCCGGTTGCGCTGCGGGCGCGGCGCGTCCATCGGCTGGAACCACAGCAGCGGCCCGCGCCCGCGCGGGTCGATCAGGTCCTCGTCGCCGTCCCCCCGGTCGACGTAGCCGAGCAGGGCACGCCAGAACGGCAGCACCTCGGGACCGACCAGCGCGTCGATGGTGACCTGGACGTTCTGCAGACCGGCCGGGTCCGCGGGCAGGCCCAGCTCCCCCGCCACCGCCGAAATCCGCCGGGCCAGCTCCACGTCGCGCGCGGTCAGCCCGTAGAAGCCGGGGACGATCGTGATCAAACGGACGGTCACGCCCGCCTGCCGCACGTCGACGTCCGGGTGGTGGTCGTCCAGGCCGGCCAACTCACCGATCGCCTGGACGAACCGGGCGCCGGCCGCGAACGACCCGGTGCGGAAGTACGCGCACGCTCCCTCGCCCAGCACCCGCCAGTCCCCCACCCCGTCGGCCTCGTGGAACTGCCGCGGGGCGACCCGCTCGGTCGGGTCCGTCGACACCTCGGTCATGTCGCTCCTCTCGCTGGTCGGCCCCCAGGGCGGCGCCGCCGGCCCAGTGTCACCCGGGTTCCCGACACCTTCTGTCGTATACCCGGGTCAGGATGGAACGGTGCGTGCCGCGCGGATGATGATCCTGCTGCTCCAGCTCCAGGTCCGTGGCCAGGCCAGCGCCCGGGAGCTGGCCCGGCAGCTGGAGGTCGGCGAGGGACCGTGCAGCGGGACGTCGAGGCGCTGCTGGCCGCCGGGATACCGGTGCGGTCGACCCGCGGGCCGGCGGGCGGATACCGTCTGGACCGCGGCTACCGCACCCGGCTGACGGGGGTCGGCCTCGACGAGGCCGGGGCGTTGGCGTTTCTCGGCCTCGCCGACCCGGCCGAGCAGCTCGGCCTGGGCGGGATGCTGGAGGGCGCCCGGATGAGGGTCTGGGCCAGCCTCACCGGCGAGGCCCGGGAGCGCGCCTACCGGAACGCGGCGCGGTTCCACCTGGACCCGGTCCGCTGGTACGGCACGCCCGAGCCGGTGCCGTGCCTGACCCAGCTCGCCGACGCGGTCTGGCGCGACCGCCGGGTGCGCCTGCGCTACGTACGGGACGGGCGGGCGACCACCCGGAAGGTCGACCCCCTCGGGCTGGTCCTCGCGGCCGGCGACTGGTACCTGGTCGCCGTGCGCGACGGCGGGCGACGCACCTACCGAGCCTCCCGGAGCCGGTCCCAGCCCGCAGCGGGGCCGCCCCCTCAGCGGTGCTCGCGCTGCGGTCAGCCGATGTCGGCCAGTTTCGGCAGCACCTCGTCGCCGATCCGCCGGGTGTACTCCACCGAGTGCCGGTCCGGCGTGACCTGCCCCTCGGTCACCCCGAGTGCGGAGTACTCGGCCACCTCGGCCGGGCCGTACGCGCCGAGGCTGGCTCCGGGCGGCCGGGCAGGGTCCGACGCAGGGTGTGCTACCGGACCGCGAGCAGCAGCCTGCCGGGGAAGGAGGTCTGCAGGCGTTGGTGCGCCTCCGCCGCCCGCCCGAGGGGGAACGTCTCGGCGACGTGCACCTGGAACGGTCCCGCCTCGATGAGCTCGTTGAGGCGCTGCAACCGCTCGGGACCCGTCTCGCCGTCGTACGCCTGGACCGTCACGCCGGGTCGCTCGCGCGGCGCCGGTTGCACCCCGTTGGGGTAGGCGAGCAGACCACCGTCGCGGAGCGCCTCGGCGAGCCGGTCCAGGGTTGCGCCACCCGCCATCGCCAGGACGCCGTCGACGCCGTCCGGTGCCACCTCGCGGATGCGGGCGAGCACCTCCGTGAGGTCGCCGTGGCCGTCAAGGGACAGGTCGGCGCCGAGCCGGGTCACCAGCGTCACGCCCTCCGCCCCGGACGCCACGGCGATCACGTTGAGTCCCTGCCGCTTCGCCAACTGCACGGCCAGATGCCCCTGGCCGCCGCTCGCGCCGAAGATCAGCACCCACGCCCCGGCCGAGAGGCCCAGGGCGTCCAGTCCGGACAGCGCGGTCAGCGCGTCGGTGGGCATGGCCCCGGCGTGCTCCGCCGGCACACCCCCCGGCAGCTTCGCGACGTACTCCGCCTTCGTCGCCGCGTACTCGGCGTAGAAGCCACCCTTCGGCCGGGTGTACCCGTACACGTAGACCAGGTCGCCCTCCGCGACGTTGGTCACCCGCCGTCCCACCGCGGCGACCGTCCCCGCGGCCTCGGCGCCGGGCACCATCGGGAACGCGGCGCCCTCGGGCACCAGCTTGCCCTCCCGCGCGCGGGCGTCCCACACCCCCACACCGGCGCTCCACACCTTGAGCAGGATCTCGTCGTCGGCGATCTGCGGCACCGGCAGGGTACGCAGGGTGATCACCTCCGGACCTCCGAACTCGTCGAAGGCCGCCGCCTGCATACGCTCGGGCACATCCCCCGCTGTCATGTGCGATTCCTCTCCACCCCGCTGCGCCCGCATCCGGTGAACGCGCCTCCGGGCGCGCGTCGGCACCCACCGCGCTCGTAGCATGTCCTGCCCGTGGCGTCGGGGATCGCTGCCCGGGCGCCGTTCACCCAGTCGGGTCAGCACGGTGGCCGTGCGCACGAAGCCCGGCCACCACCCGGCGACTGTCTCTCCACATTGCGCTACCTGCCCACCGGCGCCGCCAGTGCGCCGGCATCGAGGCGTAGTACCACCGGGGGCCGCCGAGCGTCTTGTGGGCGGCGCAGCAGCACGGCGCCCACCTCCGACCCGGCGTCCAGGCCGAACCGCTGCAGCCCGGGAGCGCCGACGGCACCCGGCGGAACGACCCGGCCCACGCGGCCGACCGCCTGGCCTGCTGATGCGCTGGACACCGGCGCGGGGGACGATGGCGTCATTGCAGAGCGGTTCCGGGTCTGGCCGGCATCCCGTCCCGCTCGGGTCGGCGGCCTTCACCGCCGCTCTACCACGGCTTGAGGGTCCGGGCGCACGGTGGCGTGGGATGGTTCCCTGTGGCGCCGTAGAAGCGACCGGTTCCGGCCGGCCGGATGCATGACGAGGGGGCAGCACCATGACGGATCCCGACACAGAGCTCCGGACCGAGTGGGGCCGGCACAGTGCGGGCCAGCAGATCGGTGGCACGACGGAGACCACGACGTCCCTGTCGGTCTGGGCTCGCGCCGCCCAGCTCGGCCGGGCCGGCGCTGACGAGGACGAGCCGATGGACGAGCACCACATCCTCCGCGGCCTCGAGTAGGACGGACGCGCATCCGCCGGTGCCGACGCCGAAGCGGCCGACGGCCGCTACCAGCTGGAGGTCAGCGAGCGGACCGCCGTCGAGGGCTGCCGCCCCGCCGCGATCCGTGAACGCGTGGCCGAGGAGGCTCGCGGCGCCGCCACGACGCCCGGCAGCCGGCGTCGACCGCCACCGGGTGGCATGGTCCGGAATTCGTCGGTGACCGGGTGGGCATCCGATAGCTTGGGCCGCAGGGCAGCGCCACGCCGACCAGGGCCGACGGTCCCCCGGGCGCGTATCGCGGAGGTGGGTGGCGGCTCAGCACCGATGGCGGTCAGGGCCGGACGTGGTCTCCGGGCGCTCGGCTGACCGAGGGCCGCGAGATCAAGAAGGCCTGCTGTGATGAATGGCGGACGTCGGCCGATAACGCGCACGATGATGATGCGTGGACAGCCGACGGATCTGCTGGAGCTGTTCTTTGATCTTGCGCTCATCGCCAGTCTGACCCTGACGTCGCAGAAGATGGCGAACGAGGACACCTGGACGGGCATGGCTCAGGCGCTGCTCGCCCTCTCGACGCTGTGGGCGGTCTGGGTCACCACCACGTCGTTCACGGACCTCTACAGCCCTCAGCAGCGACCCGTCCAGCTCGTGATCCTGGGGATCATGTTCGGCGGCATGCTGATGTCCGCCGCCCTGCCGACCGCGTTCAGCAGCCATGGCCTGGCCTTCGGCGCCACCTGGGCCGCAATCAACTGGGGTCGCGGGCTGGTGCTCATCGCATCGCTGCGCGGCCGGAGGGAGCGGGAGCGGCCGATCCGTGTCCTGTCGTGGAACACCGTTTCCGGCATCCTGTGGATCGTCGGCGGCCTGGTCCCCAATCCCGGTACGCGTCTCGCGGTGTGGCTGGCCGCGCTCGCCGTGGACTACGTCGCCTTCGGCTTCCGGTTCCGATACCCGGCCGGCCGCGACTGCCGCGGTACGACGTGGTGCCGGAGCACCTGGCCGAGCGGTACCAGCAGATCTACGTCCTCACCCTGGGTGAACTCATTCTGGTCACGGTCCTGACCCTGAGCGACATGCCGTTCAACCTCGGCCGGCTCAGCGCGTTCGCCATCGCGTTCGTCGCGGCCGTCCTGCTGTGGTGGAGCTACGCGCGTGGGGCCGGGGCGAGACTGAGAAGCGCGATCGAGAGGTCCCCGCATCGGTACCGACTGGTCCAGACCAATCCGTACGCCCACTGGCTGATGGTGGTCGGTGTGGTCGGCCTCGCCGCGGGCTTCGAACGGATCATCAAGCATCCCGCGGAACGCCCGGAGGCGGTCCTGACCGCGCTCACCCTGGGCGGCGTCGCGCTGTTCCTGATCGGCCGGGCCACCCTCGACCACGAGGTCCTCGGACGCATCCCGCTCTCCCACGCCGTCGGTGTCCTCGCCGCCGTCGCCCTGGTGCCGACTGCCCCGCACCTGCCGAACCTGGTCCTGAGCCTCGTCGCCACGCTCGTCGTGCTGGGCGTCGCGGCCGTGGAGTTGGTCAGACGACAGCGCGAGGCCGGCTTACCGGCGCCCCCATGACCTGCGGAGCGGCACGTCGGCGAGCACCTTGGCCGCCTCGGCGTCCACCCGCGCCGGCGTGACGATCTCCGCCGGAAGCGCGGCCAGCCAGGTGCGCACGTCGACGCGAACGACATCGGCGAGAACCGCGGCCCGGGCCGGTGCGACCCTGATCCACCACGGTCCTCGCCTTCACCACCGCAGCAGCGCTTGGTCTCGCATGGCTCACCGCGGTAGTCGCCCGGCTGGCCACTGCCTCGGCAGCACCGCAGCGATAGCCGACACGCAGGCTCACGGACTGCCACCGATACGCACATTCCATGATTCGCCACGCCCTACGACATTTCCCAACCCCGACCGACCCGGTCAACGTTTCTGGTCAGAGCACTAGCGCGGCCCTCATGCCGCTGGTCACCCGGTCATACCGATGAGGGATGTTTCGCGAACTGGGCTCGTCGGTTAGGTCGTGGCGCCGAGCAGGGCACCGGCGTGGCGCAGCGCCGCCTGTGTGGTGTCCGGGCGGGCCGGCAGGAGGGGCAGTCGTACCGCGGCGGTGGGAATGCGGCCGTGCGCGTGCAGAACCGCCTTGACGACGGTCGGGTTGGGCTCGGCGAACAGCGCCGTCGACAGGACCGAGAGACGGCGCCCGATCATTCGCGCTCGGCCCGCGTCGCCGGTGCGCCACGCGTCGGCCAGCTCCACGAACTGGGCCGTGGCGACGTGCGCCGAGGCCACGATGCCGCCGTGCGCACCAAGTGCCAGAAGCGGCGAGATGAAGGCATCGTCGCCGCCGAGCACGGCAAAGCCGTTCGGCGGGTCGGCGAGGAGCGCGAGGGTATCGGCATCGATCCCGCCGACGGCGTATTTGACGCCGACCACACCTGGTAGGTCCGCCAGCCGCCGCAGGGCCTCCGCAGACAGGTACTGCCCGGTCCGGTACGGGACGTGATAGACGACGAGCGGTACGGGGCTGGCGGCGGCGAGGTCGGCGAAGTAGGCAAGCACTCCCGCCTCACCCGGGCGCATGAACGGTGGCACCAGGCTCAGCGCAGCCACCACCTCTGGCCGGTCCCGCAACGTATGCAGAGCCTCTGCCGTGCCAGCGCCGACCAGCAGCTGCGCGGAGCGTTCCCGGCAAACCCGAGCGGCGACGTCGACCACGGCGCGTTGCTCGGGGCCGCTGAGCGCGGCCGGCTCTGCGGTGGTGCCGAGCGCGACCACGCCCGTCGCTCCGGCGTCCAGTACCTGGTGCGCGAGGGTTTCCAGCGCGTCGAGGGCTACGGCCCCGACGGCGTCGAACGGGGTGATCAGCGGAACGTACACACCGGTGAGAGTCGTCATCCGTCCAGCCTGTGACGTCCAGGCACTGAAGGTCCAGTTCACCTTTCTCCACAGACTCGTAAGCTCAGCTAATGCTCGACGTTCGCCGACTGCGCCTGCTGCGCGACCTGGCTCACCTTGGCACGATCGCTGCCGTCGCCGAGGCGCACACGTACACACCGTCGGCCGTCTCTCAGCAGCTGGCCGCGTTGGAGCGGGAGGCGGGCGTGCCGCTGCTGGAGCGCACCGGCCGCCGGGTCACGCTCACCCCGGCCGGTGCGGTCCTTGTGCAGCACGCTGAGACCGTCTTGGCCGCCCTCGAGCGGGCGACCGCCGCGTTGGCCGCCGCGGGCACCGGGCTGTCCGGTCCGCTGCGCATCGGCGCGTTCCCCACCGCGGTGCGCACGCTGCTGCCGGCCGCGCTGGTCACGCTCGGTCGCGAACATCCGGGGCTCGAGCTGATGGTGAGCGAGCTGGACCCGGCCGCGATGCCGGACGCGCTGCGCGACCGGCGGCTCGACGTGGGGCTGATGCACGACTACGACGTGGCACCGGTCGAGCCGGACCCCGCCCTGGACGGGGCGCCTCTGCTGGACGAGACGGTATTCCTCGCTGTGCCCGCCGCTGCTCGCGCGGCAGCGGACACCGACCCGATCCGCGGGGCCAGAGACGCCGCCTGGATCGTGGGCAGCCCCGGCACCCTCTGCCACACCGTCGCGCTGCGAGTCTGCCGGACGGCCGGCTTCATGCCCCAGGTGCGCCACCACGCCGACGACTTCGCCACGGTACTGGCGCTGGTCGCGGCCGGCCAAGGGTCTCGCTGGTGCCACAGCTCGCCGCAGCGCAGCCGCCCGCCGGGGTCCACCTCGTCCCGCTGCCCACCCGGAGACGGACCCGCATCACGTATCGGCGGGGGGCGGCCACCCACCCGGCTGTGGCCGCGTGCGTCACCGCGATCCGCGCGTCCACCATGGCCTACCTCGGCCAGTGAGCACCACTGGGCCGCCGCACCCGGCATCACGACGAGCTCGAAATGCCGACTCTCCGTCGGGACGGGTCTGTGGCCGGCCGATGAGTTTGGGATGATGCGCCGGTCTACCTACCGACACCACCTGACTCGAAGGGATCACCCCGATGGCAAAGGTCATCTCCACCCTGTTCATCTCGGCCGACGGTGTGGCCGAGATCGACCCCGATTGGCACTTCCCGTACTTCGACGAGAACATGGGCCGCGCCGTCGGCGAGGACTATGACACCGCTGACGTGCTGCTCATCGGCCGCGAGACCTACGACAGCTTCGCCGGAGCCTGGCCCGACCGTGAGGCCGCGGGTGGGGACGACGCACCGTTCGCCAAACAACTCGGGGACGTGCGCAAGGTGGTCGTCTCGCGCCAGCCGCTGGAGTTCTCCTGGCGCAACTCCGAGCTGATCAAGGGCGATCTCCTCGATGCCGTCACCTCGCTCAAGGCCGATGCCGGCATCAGAGGCATCCTCATCCCCGGGTCGATCTCCGTGGTGCAGCAACTGCTCGCCGCGGGACTGGTCGATGAGCTGCGCCTGCTGGTGCATCCGGTGGCGGCGCGTAAGGGCCGCAAGCTGTTCGACGACGGCGACGCGCCGTACCACCTGAGAATGACGGCGACGGAGGCGTTTCCGACGGGCGTGATCCGCGTGATCTACGCGCCGACCGCAGCACCCACCAAGGTCGGTTACGACGAGGTCAAGGACCAGGTACCAGGAGGGAAATAGCCGCCTTTGCGGGGAGGATCGCCACAGCGGCGCCACATCCGTCGGTCGGCGATGTGATCGTCTGATACCGCCACACGTGGGCGCGATCCGCGGACAAGTACCTCACGTCCCCGGCAGCGCAGTGCTCACCTACCTGATCCCGCGCACTGTCATGCCGCTGATGGTGCGCGGCCAACATGCCGAGGACCGGGCAGTCGGTCCGACGTCGATCAGGTCGCCTTCCGTGTCGCGCCTGTCCGCAAGGGCGTCGAGGTCCCGTTCGGCGAACTGCCGGTGGTGCCACTCCTCGTTCAGGACGATCAGCAGGCACTCGCGTACCGGGAAGCTTTCCGGCGGCGGCCAGCCGGTCCCCTCGACGGGCTCGGTGCGGCTGGCCAGGGACTCGTCGGCAGGCCGTCGACCACCGTGCGCACGGTCGCCATCCAGTCGCGGCGCAGCGCCAGGATCTCGTCGAGCGAGGGACGGGCCTCGCGGTCCCGCGGGATCCCCGGGGTGTCCGGCATCTCGTCCCGCGGCAGGTCGAGCGGGTCCCACGGCGAGGGGTCGCCGAGGATGGCCCGCCGCACCCACGCGTCGGCGGCGAACACCAGGTGGCGCAGGGAGCACTCAGACGCGACGATCATCGCCCTGACGATCGATTCACCCGGCTACGTGCCCTGGTGGCCGCGCCCACAGGTCACGCTGCTCACCATCCTGGTCCACATGCTCACCGAGACGAGCCGTCACGCCGGACACGCCGACATCCTGCGCGAACAGCTCGACGGCTTGACAGGTACAGCAGCCGGAGACGCCAACGCCCAGCGCGACGCGGCCTTCTGGGAAGCCAGACGCACGCAGATCGAGCGGGCCGCCAAGGCAGCCGGTCCTACCATTGCCTGAGGCGCGTTCGTGAGCCGGTGATCGTCGCCGTTGAGCGGTGGTTGACGATGGTCGGGTGCAGGTGATCTCGGCATCGCGCCCGGAGTGGATCTACCCGTTTGCCGGGCTTCGCCCGATCCAGTTCCGCCGCCCGGAGGACCAGATCGCCATCGTCGCCGGCACCCTCGTGCCGACCCGCGACCACCGCCTGGCAACCCGTCGAAGAACTACCGCTACTCGGCCAACCTGCAGGTCGCCATCGACGCCAACACCCGCCTGGTCATCGCCCTTGGCCAGCCGCGACCGGGCAACCGCAACGACACACTCGTCTACCGCCCAGCGTCGGCGTGTCTGCGCGATCTGAGTCGATGGGTTCGGTGGCGCCGGGGTGACGAGGTATCCGGCTGGTGATGAGGTATCCGGCTGGTGGTGGGATGAACGCGGCGGGCCGGACGCGGAGGGAGGGGTCCGGCAGCAGGCCGCCCTGACCCACTGGGCAACCCGGCGCGCTGTGGTCAGTTCCCTTTCACGCAGAACTCGTTGCCGTCGGGATCGGCCAGCACGACGGCGCCGTCCTCACCGACCTCGAGCCGAGTGGCCCCGAGGGAGACCAGCCGGTCGACCTCCGCCTGCTGGTCGCCACCGGCCGGGGCGAGGTCGAAGCGCTGCCGGTTCCTCACCTCTTTCGGGGCCACGGGCGGGCCTCCCCACGCGACCTTTGTGCCGCCGTGCGGTGACTGGATCGCGGTCTCCTGGTCCTGGTCCCACACCAGCGGCCAGCCCAGCGCCTCGCTCCAGAAGAGGCCGACCTCACGGGTGCCGTCGCAGGCGAGCTCCGCGAGCAAGCCGCACCCGGCGAGGAAGGCGTTGCCCGGCTCGATCACGCAGAACTCGTTGCCCTCGGGGTCGGCCAGGACGACGTGCCCCTCCTCAGGGCGCTGCCCGACGTCGAGGTGGCCGGCGCCGAGCCCCAGCGCCGTCGCCACCGTGTGCTGCTGGTCGGCGCGGCTGGCGCTGGTCAGGTGAAGGTGCATGCGGTTCGGCCCCACCTTCTCCGCGCGGCTCGGGACGAACCGGAGGCTGAGCTGGGTGTCCTCGCCAGGCAGGAGCGCACCACCGGCGTCCTCGACGACCTCCCGGCCAAGCACGCCGGCCCAGAACTGCGCCAGGCGAGCCGCGTCGTGCGCATCGAAGGTCACCGTCAGCATTCGCGAGAGCATCACCGCACAGTAGACACGGGCCAGCAAGACAACAAGGCTAAACTGGGGCCGGACGTATCGCGAGTGGCGCAGGGCGCGTGATGACAGTCGCGCGCCAGATATCCGCGCGCACTGCCATGGTCGTGGTTCCCTTACTTGCAAGGGCGTTGGCGTGGATGGCACCAGTGACCAGACGCACGTACGGGGCCGGCCCGCTCCGGCGAGGCAGTGCGCTCTTTGCCGCAGGTCGTGCGCGCCGGCTGGACGCACGCCATCGCCTACAGTGGCCAGCGCTCGGCACCGCACGGCACTCCGCAACTGCCGAATTGAGGACGTCCGCCGGGTCGGATCTCTGGCCAGGGCAGCTGGGTTCTTTACGCTCGTGATCCTCATGCCGGATCCTTAGCTCTGGGAGATCACCGACTATCCGGCAGGGAGCACGCTCTATCGGGAGAGCTCGGATCCGAGGACGTGGCTCGTCGTCGGTGGTCTGCTGCGGGTCTACATGGCCTCTCGGGGGGACGGCAGCTGACGGTTCGGTATGCGCGCACCTGCGACGTGTTGGGGATCGCGGTTCTCGTCGGAGGGCCGGCCGATGTCGGCCTTCAGACGCTGGCCGAGCCGAGGCTGTTCCGGATCGACTCACCGACGTTGACGGCGCCGGCGCTGCGCGATGCCCGAGTTTCGTGGGCGCTGGCGGAGGAGCTGAACCGAAGGCTGTACGAGACGCTGCAGCAGACCGCCATCAACGCCTTCGGGTCGCTACGGCAGCGGGTGGCCGCGCATCTGCTGGATCTCGCCTTCGCTGAGCAGCGGCTGGTGGTGACCTCACCGGACAGCATCCAGATCCTCGACCCGGCAGGGCTCCACGACCAATCCTGGTACGCGACCGCCCCGTAACGAACTGCCCGCGTGACGTCCGCTACGCGGCGCCGCTACCGAAGTCACTGACATACCTATGAACCAGGCGAAGGCTGGTGTCGACTCGCCCGATCAGGTCGGCGAGCACAATAGAGCGAGCCACATGTCCAGCGTTGCTGCCACATCAAAGGCGGAGAAGTCACGAACGACCAGACCCTGATGCCGTTCCCCGAGTCGCTCGACGTCATGGGCGACGGCTCGCGGGAGGTCACCACTACTGCTGGCCGGTGATCTCACCTACGGGGCGGACTGCTGGAACGACGCCAGCTTCCCGGCGTCGGCGACCGGAGCCAAGTCGCCAAGACCACCGACCAGGTACTCGCCCTCAAGCAGCGGATGCCGGCCCGGTCATCCTGTTTGCCCACGACCCGCCTGCGGCACAGCTCCTGCTGCGCAGCGCACAGTGAGGAGATCGGCTCAGATGAAGTTCACCAACACGGTCACGATCAACCGCCGGCCCGCCGAGGTGTTCGGGTTCCTCGCGCACTTCGAGAACCTGCCGCTGTGGAACTACGCGATCAGCGAGACCCGGAAGATCTCCGGCGGCGCGGTGGGCGTCGGCTCGCACTACCGGCAAACCCGGACGCTTCCCACCCGAAGCGAGGAGACGTTCGAAGTGACCGAGTTCGAGCTGGACCGCCGACTCTCGATCCGAGGTGCTCTCGGGCCTTTCCACTCCGAGGCTACCTACCTGTTCGCCCCGACGGGAAACGGCACCACCCTCACAAACACCATGAATCTCCAGCCCTCAGGTCCGCTGCGGCTCATTGCGCCATTGGCGGCTTCCGGCGTCAAGTCGGCGGTGGCCGCCAACCTCGGCACTCTCAAACGGATCCTCGAGAAGGGCGGCCGACCTGCCGACGGGTGAACGCAAAGACGCACTCTTCTGCCTCGGACAACGCGCCGATCCTGACGGGGCGCTCTCACCCTGGGTAGTGGTCGCCTGGGGCGGCCGGCGCCAAGGTCAGACGGCCGCGCTCGGGTGGCGTCGAGACTCGCGAACATGGACGTCCGCCGTACCTGGGCGGCGCACAGACTGAGCACCACTGTGGAACACGGCGTCCTTCCCTCAGTGGCACCGGCGTGTCCCTTTCACGCCTTGGCCCAAGTGCTGACAGAGCACCGCCCGTTTACATTTAACAAAGTTTACTGATAACCTCCGCGCATCGATGAGGAGGCATATGATGCGACTTCGACCTGGGCTGACCGCCGTGCTCGGTGCCTTGGCCCAAGTGCTGACAGAGCACCGCCCGTTTACATTTAACAAAGTTTACTGATAACCTCCGCGCATCGATGAGGAGGCATATGATGCGACTTCG
>NZ_JAEVHJ010000176.1:0-13673 GCF_016802855.1 Micromonospora sp. ATA51
CGGCAGCTCGCCGACGAGGCGGACCGGCACGGGCAGTGGGCCGACGCGCTCGCCCGGCGGCCGGCGCTGCTGCCGACCTGGTCCCCGCCGGCCCGGGCGGCCGCCGTCTACACCTGCTGCGCGCTGGCCGGGGCGGTGCTGATGCTGGCCATGGTCGTCGCCTCCGGCTTGGCGATGGTCGGGCTCGGCACCCTGTACGCCTCGATGTGCGCCGGCCTGCCGGTGGCGTCGTTCGTCGCCGGCTACCTGGTGCTCGGCCGGTGGGGGCGATCAGTGATCGACGGTGACGCCCCGGCGTCGCGGTTCGTCCCGCTCGGCTTCGTCATCTGCGTCCTGCTGGTGCCGCTGGTCTACTGCGCGTACCTGCTGGCGTTCCGCGTGCTGCGCTGAGCGGGCCGGAGTTCGTCCGCGTCGTCCAATGCCAGCCGGGCCACCTCGGCCGCGCAGCCCCACGAGAGGGTGACCCCCGCGCCCCCGTGGCCGTAGGCGTGCACCAGCCGACGCCCGGGCGGGCTGCCCGGCGCCACCGCCACCCGCGGGCCGCCGTGCCGGGCCGGTCGCAGCCCGACCCGTTCGCCGAGCACCGGCGCGGTGGCCAGTTCCGGCACCAGGGCCATGCACCGGCGCCGGATCGCCGCCGAGGTGGCCGGGTCGGGCCGGGTGTCCCACTCGCCCGGCTCGAACGTGCCACCCAGCACCACGTCGTGCCGGCGCGGGTGCACGTAGGTGATGCCCGCCGGATTGTCCTCGTCGCGGACGGAGGTGGTCAGCCCCGGGTTCGCCACCAGCACGAGCTGACCGCGGACCGGGTGCACGGCCGGGTCGTCGGCGAGCCGACCGGCGGCCAGCCCGGTGGCGTTGACCACCGTCGGCGCCAGGGCGAAGCCGTCGGTGAGCCGGTCGAGCCGGCCGCGCAGCAGCCGCCCGCCGGCGCCGGCGAACCGCTCCCGCAGCCAGCGGAGGTACGGCGGCATCTCCACGGTCGGCGCGGTGAACCGCAACTCCGTCGAGTACGGCCCGGCGCCCGGCGTGGCGACCAGGTCCCCGGTCGCCGCCGCCCACCAGGGCGGGCCCGCCCACGGCCGGCGCAGCAGCATCCGGGTCGGCCGGGCCACCACCCCCGGTACGCCCGCCGCGGCCTGCCGGCCCAGCTCGGCGCGGGTCTCCCGGGCCCAGCGCAGCACCCGCGGGTCCGCCTCGGTGTGGCTGGGATACCAGACCGCGGCGGCCACCGCCGAGACCGTGTCCGCCGGTTCGTCGGCGGCCAGCAGGGTCACCCGCGCGCCCCGTTCCCGCAGCCGCACCGCCGCGGTCAACCCGATGATCCCGCCGCCGACCACCACCACGTCCGCCCTACCCGTCATGGTCAGCCTCCGTTTCCTCTCATGATGCGTGGGTGTGCACATGATTGGATGTCCTACCTTGCGGTGGGACGGTCCCGGTATTACCCGCCGTGGCGGTGCCGGGTTGACGTTTCACGGCCACCGGCCCCGCGAGCGGGGTCTTACGGTCGGCTCCACGTCCGTTTCGCGTCTCCGAGCCACTCCCGGCGACGGTGACCGCCAGGGCGGCCAGGTTCCGTGCGGCGTTGACGTCCCGGTCCAGGACGAGACCACAGGTGGTGCAGGTGTAGGTGCGCTCGGACAGGGCGAGTTTGGTTTTCACTACGCCGCAGCCCGAGCAGGTCTTCGAGGACGGATACCACCGGTCGGCCACCACCAGCCGCCCGCCATTCCACCCCGTCTTGTACGCCAGTTGCCGGCGTAGCTCGGCGAACCCGGCATCGGCGACGCTTCGGGCCAGCCGCCGGTTGGCGAGCATCCCGGCCACGTTGAGGTCTTCCACCACCAGCGTGCCGTACTCGCGGGCGAGCCGGGTGGTCAGCTTGTGCAGACCGTCACGACGCAGATCAGCGACCCGGGCATGCGCCCGGCCGAGCCGGGCATGGGCCCGCTCCCACCGCTTCGACCCACGCCGGCCGGTGCGCCGGTCCGGGCCGACCCGGCGAGACACGCGCCGAGCCAGACGCCGCATCCGCCGGGCGGCAGCGTCCAAATGGCGCGGGTTGGGCTCCACCTCACCGGTGGACAACACCGCCAGATGCGACACACCCAGGTCCACACCGACTGTCGCATCCGGACCGGCCGGTACACCCTGGGCGCGCTGCACCGCGCAGGTGAACGCCACGTACCAGCGCCCACCGTCGCGGCGCAGCGTCGCCGACAAGATCCGGGCGGTGCCCGCCTCAAGCCGGCGGGCCAGCTTACGAGCCGACTCGTGCAGCTTCAACCGGCCCAGCCGGGGCAACACCACATGCTTGCGGTCGGGTTCGACGCGGATGGCCCCGGTGGTGAACCGCACCGACGGGGTCGACCGGCGGCGTGACTTGAAACGCGGAAACCCGACCCGGCGTCCGGCCCGCTTGCCGGTGCGGGAGTCGGACCAGTTCTTCAACCCCCTGGCCAGCGCGTCCAGGCCCGTGTTGAACGCCTCCTTGGAGCACTCCGCCCACCAAGGCGCCACATCGGACTTCGCCTGATTCCACGCTCTACGCAGCGCGGGCAGCGACCAGCCCTGCGTCGGGGTCAGGTCCACCTCGTCGATGCCATAAGTGCGTTCGGCGGCCCGCTGGGCCATCACCGCCTTCACCCGGGCCAGCGCCCAGTTGTGCGCCACCCGCGCCGCCCCCGCATGAGCCAACACCACCCGCTCCTGCCGGGGCGTCAGGTCCAACGCGAACCGGTATGCCTGCACCACACCCAACCGCTCCCGGTCCGCCACGCCCAGCACCCTAACCACCCGATACGACACTCACCCGCAACCACCAACGCCACACCCCCATGGCACCGAGCCGCCGACCACCGGATCCCCCGTCACAACGCACCACCCACACCGCAAGCCACTCCTCCAAGCTCACCAACGCATACCAATGCCTCGGCAACAGTTGACACCCCCGTCGACCGCGCCCGGCGGGCGGCTAGACCCGGGTCGCCTCCCCGGCGGGACGGTGCGGTCCAAGACGCGTCCACCACCCGGATCCGTGACCTGGTCCGCGGCCGGGGCGGCCGGCTCCGGTTGGCGTACACCCGCTCAGCGCGCGGCGGCCGGGTGGACGCGCTGATCGCCCGCTTCCGGGCGGAGAACCCGGAGGTGGAGGTGGTCGCCGAGACCGGCTGGACGGCGCCGAACGTGGCGGGCCTGCTCGCCGGCCGCCTCGACGCGGCCTTCGTCCGCCCGCCGGTGCCCGAGCCGGGCCTGACCTGCCGGATCGTCGACACGGAGGAGCTGCTGCTGGCCGTGCCCACGCGGCATCCGCTGGCCACCGGCCGCCGCCGGCTCGACCGGGCCGAGGTGGCCGGCCTCCCCGCGGTGATGTGGCCGCGGGAGAACGGCCCGGGCATGTTCGACCGCACGATCGCCCAGATCTGGCCGGACGGGAGCTTCCACCTGGTCCGCCAGGAGCCCGACGACGAGCAGTTGCTGCGCGCGGTGGCCGAGGGGGAGGTGGTCGCGGCCGTGCCGGCCGGCCGGGCCCGGGCGTTGACCCTGCCCGGGGTACGGTTGCGCCGGTTCACCGCACCGACGCCGACCGTCGACATCGGACTCGCCTGGCGCCGGGGCGCCACCAACCCCGCCGTACGCCGCCTCGCCGCCCTGCTCGCCGCCGGCTGACGGGTGCCGGCCGGGCCGTTGTCGTGTCAGGATCTGTCCCCGGCCCCTCGGCGTGATGTGGCCGGGGCGGTCGACCGCGTCATGCGGGTAGACGAGGACCAGTCCAGGGGAGGGCGCGTGAGCGCGGCGCAGATCATGGCGAGGCTGGCGGCGGCGGCCCAGAAGCTGGACGAGGCGAAGGCCAAGACGGCCGCCGCGGCGCAGGACGCCGCCGAGGCGCGGGCGCTGGTCGCGGGCGCCCTCGAAGGGGTGGCGGCCGGTCCGCTGGTCGGCGCGATCGACGCGTACCGGCAGGCCCTCGCGCAGGCCGCGCAGGGCGGCGAGCCGGCGAAGCAGCACGTCCAGGAGACCATCGCGAAGGTCCAGGCGCTGGGCAGCTGACCCGGGTCACCGGGCCCGGGCCCAGGTGAGGAAGCGCTCGGTCAGGTTCTCCGGTACGGCGTGCCCGTTGAGCTGGGAGAGCTGCGCGCCGGCCTCGGCCATCAGGGTGCTCAGGTAGACCAGCAGCGCGGTCCGGTCGGCGCGGTACTCGACCAGCAGGGCCAGCCGCGCCGGTTGGCAGGGCCACTCGGCGCCACAGACCCGGCAGCGCCACAGTGGACGCATCGGCAGGTGCGGCCGGGACGGCCGGCTCACCGAGGGCCGCCGTTGCGCCGCCACCCGCCGGCCCGCCAGCGCTGCGCCGGAGTGAGGTTCCCGACGCGGCCGAGGCCGGTGGTCGGGAAGACCTCCGTGGGTGCCGTGGCCCAGGTCGGCCGCTCGTTCGGTGTCCGCTGCCAGGGGATCGTCGGCGCCGGCTGGTGACGCCAGAACAGGAAACGCACGGGATTGCCTCCTTCGGCCGGTGGCAGGGGCCGCCCCGACGTCGTTGGCGAGGCGGCCCCGGCGCTGACGCTGACCGCCGGGCTCCTCGCCTCCACCGGTCGCGCCGTCCTATGGGGACAACACTCCGGCGAGTCGTCGGACAGGTACACCGCGTAGCGATATGGTCGCCGGATATTCGGGACGTCCGACGGAGGGGCCGTGAACGACGCGTTGCGGGTGGCGCTCAACGAGACCGGGTACACGACGGAGGCCCTTGCGGAGCGGGTGGGGGTCGACCCGAAGACGGTCGGCCGGTGGCTCAGCGAGGGCCGCATCCCGCACGCCCGGCATCGCGTCTCGGCGGCCGCGGTGCTCGGGCGGGACGTGGTGGACATCTGGCCGGACACGTCGAGACGTCGTGAGCCGGTCTGGTTCCGTCCCTGGCAGGAGATCGAGCGTGAGGCGGTGTCGCTGCGCTGGTTCGAGTCCCTTGTACTGCCAGGTCTCCTTCAGACCGAGGCCTACGCCCGTGCCGTGCTCAGCGGCGCGGGTCTGATCCCTCGGGGCGACGTCGAGCGGCACTTGGCGGCCCGGCTCGCCCGTCAGGGCGTCCTCAGACGCGACGACCCGCCGCAGTTCACCGCCGTGATCGACGAGGCGATCCTGCGCCGACCCGTCGGGGGCGGGGCGACCATGCACGAGCAACTGCGCGCCCTGGTCGCGGCCTCCGCCGAGCCGCACGTCCGGGTGCACGTCGTGCCGTCCTCGGTCGGCGCGTACGCCGGCCTGAACGGCCCCTTCGTGGTCGCGACCTGCCCGGACCACCGGGCCGCCGGCTACCTGGACAACCAGTTGCAGGGACAAGTGGTTAGCGACCCCGAGGACATCGCGGCCATGATGGCAGCGTGGGAAAACGTGCGCGGCGAGGCGCTTTCCCACTGGCAGTCAGTCGACCTAATCACGGAAGTGGCGGAGACATGGAGCTGAGTGGGGCGCGGTGGCGCAAGAGCAGTCGCAGCAGCGGCAACGGCGGTGCCTGTGTCGAGGTGGCCGACAACCTGCCTGGGGTGGTCGCGGTCCGTGACTCGAAGGACCCGGCCGGCCCGGCCCTGACCTTCACTCCCGCAGCCTGGCGAACGTTCGTCGTCCGGGTCGCTGAGCGGGGCTGACTCTCCCGTACGCGGGAGGAACGGCCGAGTAGGCGTCAGCTCCGCGACCGGGGCAGGCAGCACTTCTTGTACTTGCTGCCTGACCCGCACCAGCACGGCTCGTTGCGGCCCGGCGGCCACGGTATCGGGTCGGCCTCCGCGAGCAGGGAGTCGGCATACTCGTCCACCGTCGTCAGGTCCGTCGGGTCGAGGTCGGCGTCCCGGGCGAAGGTGGCCAGGCCGTCCGCGGAGCCGGCGACGAGCCCCAGATCGGTCACGCCCTCCTCGGCCAGCGCGACCAGGTCGCGCTCGGCCCGGGCCCGGTGGTCGTCCCAGCCGGTCCCGTACGTCTCCGCCAGCGCCGGCCAGCGCAGCAGCAGCGCGTTGAACTCCGGCCGGGGCCAGAAGACGATCCCATGCGGACCGTCGTCGAGCTGGTCGAGGGCTCGTGAGCTGGCGGCCCGCAGCCGGTCGGCCAGGTTGTCGAGGTCGTCGTGGGGCAGCTCCATCTCCCCGCGCAGCCGGTGCCGCTGCTGAACGAGTCCGTACACCATGGCGGCGGTCTGCTGCTGCGACTCCTCCGCCGCGTACGGCCGGTCCGTGCTCCGGTCCAGGAGCTCGCGGACCGCGTCGGTCAGCCAACGCTCGGCGAGGTCGTCGTACCCGACTTCCTCCAGCACCTCGGTCACGTAGATTGCGGCCGGGTCGACGGTCAGCAGCGGGCGCAGCTCCTCCAGCCCTGCCATGGCGTCGTCGACACGGCCCAACCGGTGCAGCAGCCGGGCGCGCATCGCTCTGGAGTAGCCGTCGGGCTCGCCGTGGGTGCGGTAGACGTCGATGGCGCGTTCGGCCAGGGCCAGCGCCCGTTCCGGGTCGTCCTCCTCCCGTTCGACGATCTCCGCGGCGAGGGTCAGCGCGTACCCGAAGTCGCGCTTGTTCAGGATGTGGCCGCCGTCGACCGCGTCGACCAGGCGCGTGACCAGCGCCTCCGGGTCGGGCGCGGAGTACGCGAGGTGAGCGATCTCGTCGAGGTCGTGGCTGCTCAGTAACTCGCTGGAGGGGGTCATCGCACTTCCCGTGATCTGCCCGGACGAATCGGCACAGCGTAACGCCGCCGACCGGTGGCAGAACCGTTGACACGAAGGAGATCCGGCGGTCGGAGCGGTGCGTGACGCCGCCGCGCAACCGATTCATGCGCCCGAAATGCCTGATCGCGCTCCCATCGGGAGTTCACGTTACCCGTCCGTAACTTTTCATTGACGAGCACGAATTGTGACCCGCATCATCGTTCCCACGATCGATCGGATCCCCCCACTCACCGTCCCGGCTCCCCGGGTGCCTCCCACCGGAGGTGCAGCCATGCTGCTCCGAACGATCCTCGCCGCCACCACCGTCGTCACCGCCCTGCTGGTCCCGGCCACCGCCGCCCAGGCCGGCCCCCATCGCGCCACCACCAGCGCCGCAACCACCACCAGCGCCGCAACCGCCGGCACCGCGGCCGGCACCGAGGCGATCGCCGCCGCCGGCGCCAACCCCGTCATCGTCGTCGGGGGACTGATCGGCGTCTCCATCGCGTACGAGCCGATCGCCGCCCGGCTGCGCGCCGACGGCTTCCGGGTCTCCATCTACCAGCTCCCCGGGCTCGGCTTCGGCGACATCCGCGAATCCGCCCGCGCCCTCGCCGCGTACGTCGACCAGGTCCGCGCCGCCACCGGGGCGGCCAAGGTGGACCTAGTCACCCACTCCGAGGGCGGCCTGGTCTCCCGCTGGTACGTCAAGTTCCTCGGCGGCGTCGACAAAGTCGACCACTACCTCAGCCTCGGCAGCCCGCAGCAGGGCACCTACGCCGCCAACATCCTGAAGTTCGTCGGGCTCGGCAGCTGCGCCGGCATCGTCGCCTGCCAGCAGATGTCGATCGGCTCGGACCTGCTCACCGCCCTCAACGGCGGCGACGACACGCCGGGATCGGTGCGCTGGACCACCGTCCGGACCTGGCAGGACGAGCTGGTCTGGCCGATCGACAACGCCGGCCTCGCCGACGGGGCGACCAACGTGCTGATCCAGTCGTGGTGCCCGCTGCGGCTGGTCGGCCACCTCAGCCTGATCCTCGACGGCACCACCTACTCGGTGGTCCGCCAGGCGCTCACCGACGCCGCGATCCGCCCCAACTGCTTCGCCCTGTAGCGCGCCGGAGACGGCCGGCCGCCGAGGTGGCGGCCGGCGTCGCGCGGGTACGAAGAGTCAGGCGGCCTTGGCGAGCGCCTCGAACTCGTCGTCGGTGAGCCGCACCTCGGCCGCGGCGATGTTCTCCTCCAGGTGCGCCACGGAGGACGTACCCGGGATGGGGAGCATGACCGGCGACCGGCGCAACAGCCAGGCGAGCGCGAGCTGCGCGGGCGTCGCGCCGTGCTCGGTGGAGATCTCGTCCAGCGGACCGCCCGGCTTGGCCAGGTTGCCGGTGGCGATCGGGAACCACGGGATGAACGCCAGGTCGTTGCGCTCGCAGTGGTCGAGCACGTCCTCCGCGCTGCGGTCGGCGAGGTTGTAGAGGTTCTGCACGGAGACGATCGGGGTGATCTTCCGGGCCGCCTCGATCTGCTCCACGGTCACCTCGGACAGGCCGATGTGCCGGATCTTGCCCTCCTGCTTGAGCAGCGCCAGCTCGCCGAGCTGGTCCTCCAGCGGCACCTTGGCGTCGATCCGGTGCAGCTGGTAGAGCCCGATGCTGTCCAGGCCCAGGTGGCGCAGGCTCAGCTCGCACTGCTGGCGCAGGTACTCCGGGCGGCCCAGCGGCCGCCAGTCGCCGGGGCCGGAGCGGGACAGCCCGGCCTTGGTGGCGACGACCAGGTCGTCGGGGTACGGGTGCAGCGCCTCCTTGATCAGCAGCTCGCTGACGAAGGGGCCGTACGAATCGGCGGTGTCGATGAACGTCACGCCCAGCTCGTACGCCCGGCGCAGCACCCGGACCGCCTCGGCCGGGTCCTTCGGATCACCCCAGACCCCGGGCCCGGTGAGCTGCATCGCCCCGTAGCCCAGCCGGTCGACCTGGAGGTCACCACCGATCCGGTACGTGCCGGAGGCCTTCGCGGGCTGCTTGCCGGGGTCGATCGCCATGAGCCGCTCCCATTCCTGTTCCGTCGTCGTCAGCGTCCGGTGTTGTTCCCGCAATACGGCGGGCGCAACATCCGGGCCCGGGTTGTGGGCGGAGACACGCCCAGCCGGGGTGGTCGTTTCCGATCCTGCCGCGTCGCGACCCCTGCGGGGACGAAGGGCCCAGCAGGTCGGCTACCGGGCCGGCGCGGGGCAGTTGCGGCGAGCGCCCGCTACGGCGGTCCGGCACGTGCGACGCTGTGCCCGGGTCGGACGTACGTCGGGAGGGGGCGCCATGTCGGGAACGCCGCAGGTCGACTTCGCGCTCGACACGTTCGAGTGCATCGTGCTGTACCCGGGGCCGTCCGGTCGGGCCCTGCCGGACGAGACGGTGCAACGGTTGCAGGCCGAGCACGTCCAGCACATGCGGGCGCTGCAACGGCGGGGCATCCTCCTGGTCGACGGCTCGGTGGACGGGCCGGCCCGCGAGCCGGACCCGCCGATCGGCTTCGGCCTGGCCCGGACCGGCTCGGTGGACGACGTCCGCAGCGTGATGGAGGCCGACCCCGCCGTGCAGGCCGGCCTCTACCGGGTGGACGTGCTGACCTTCCTCTGCCCGGCCGGCTCGCTCGAGTTCCCGCTGGCCAAGACGCAGACCTGAGGCCGGCCTCAGCTCCGGCCTCTGCCGGACCGCCACCGCGGCGCAGTCGACCAGCGCGTCCAGGTCGCGTCGCCAGGTTCCCTCGCCGATGCGTGCGGACGCCGGGGGGCGGCGCGGTGCCGCCCGCGGCCGCCGTGGACCCGCCGCCGGGTGGACTCCAGGAGGACCTCAGTCGGGGCACAAGGGCGAGCGGTACGATTTCGGCCGCGCGGTCGCCGGTGCCCGCCGACATACGATGTTCCGGTGCGGTTCCGTCCGCCCGCTGCGCGGGGATCGCGCCGTTGGACAAAGTTCCGCAGCCCGCAAGGGATCGGCCGGCAGGTCGATCCGAAGGAGAGACTAGCCTGATGGGCGTGACACGCCGCGCGAAGATCGTCTGCACCCTCGGCCCCGCCACCTCGTCCCCCGAGCGCATCCGGGGCCTGGTCGAGGCGGGTATGAACGTGGCGAGGCTCAACTTCAGCCACGGCAGCCACTCCGACCACGAGTCGGTCTACCGCCTGGTCCGCGAGGCGGCCGAGGCGGCCGGCCACCCGGTGGCGATCCTCGCCGACCTGCAAGGCCCCAAGATCCGGCTGGGCCGGTTCGCCGACGGCCCGCACGAGTGGCGCACCGGCGACTCCGTCGTGATCACCGGGGACGACATCCTCGGCACCAAGGACCGCGTCTCCTGCACCTACCGCAAGCTGCCGCAGGAGGTGAAGCCGGGCGACCGGCTGCTGATCGACGACGGCCGGGTCGCCGTCGAGGTCAGCGACGTCACCGGTAACGACATCCGCTGCCTGGTCACCGAGGGCGGCCCGGTGTCCAACAACAAGGGCGTCTCGCTGCCCAACGTGGCGGTCAGCGTGCCGGCGATGTCGGAGAAGGACGCCGAGGACCTCCGCTTCGCCCTCGGCCTGGGCGTCGACCTGATCGCGCTCTCCTTCGTCCGCTCGGCCGAGGACATCAAGCTGGTGCACGGCATCATGGCCGAGGAGGGCGTGTACCGCCCGGTGCTGGCCAAGGTCGAGAAGCCCGAGGCGGTGGACCACCTGGAGGCGATCGTGCTCGCCTTCGACGGTGTGATGGTCGCCCGCGGCGACCTCGGCGTCGAGATGCCGCTGGACCAGGTGCCGCTGGTGCAGAAGCGCGCCGTCCAGCTCTGCCGGGAGAACGCCAAGCCGGTCATCGTGGCCACCCAGATGCTCGACTCCATGATCGAGAACTCCCGGCCGACCCGCGCGGAGGCCTCCGACGTGGCCAACGCGGTGCTTGACGGCGCGGACGCGGTGATGCTCTCCGGCGAGACCAGCGTCGGCAAGTACCCGGTGCTGACCGTCAGCACCATGGCGAAGATCGTTACCACCACCGAGGCCGGGTCGATCGGGGTGCCCCGGCTCCAGCACGACCCGCGTACCCACGGTGGCGCGCTGACCGTCGCCGCCTCCTCGATCGCCCGCGCCATCGGCGCCAAGGCGCTGGTCGCCTTCTCGCAGACCGGCGACACCGTCAAGCGGCTGAGCCGGCTGCACTGCGACCTGCCGCTGCTGGCCTTCACCCCGGTCCCCGAGGTGCGCAACCAGCTCGCGCTCTGCTGGGGCGTGGAGACCTTCCTGATGCCGTTCGTCGAGCACACCGACGACATGTTCCGTCAGGTCGACCAGGCGCTGCTCGGCCTCAACCGGGCCAACCCCGGCGACTACGTGGTGATCGTCGCCGGCAGCCCGCCCGGCACCCCGGGCTCCACCAACACCCTGCGGGTGCACCAGCTCGGCTCGCTGGTCGACGCCGCTTCCGCGCGGGCCCTGCAGTGACCGAGCGTCCGGCTGCCGGGCAGGCCGCGGTCGACCAGTTGCTGGAGGTCCTCGACCTCGAGCACACCGGCGAGATGGCCTTCCGCGGGATGAGCCCGCCGGTCGGCCCGCAGCGGGTGTACGGCGGCCAGGTCGCCGGCCAGGCGCTGGTCGCCGCCGGTCGCACCGTCGACCCGGAACGCTTCGTGCACTCGCTGCACGGCTACTTCGTCCGCCCCGGGGACCCGGTCGAGCCGATCGAGTACCAGGTGGAGAACGTCCGCGACGGTCGCTCCTTCTCGGTACGTCGCTCGGTGGCCCTCCAGCACGACAAGCCGATCTTCTTCATGTCGGCGTCGTTCCAGCGACAGGAGGAGGGCCTCGACCACCAGGCCCCCACCCCGCCGGACGTGCCCGGGCCGGACGACGTGCCCACCATGGCCGACCGGCTCTCCCGGTACCCCGAGCGGCTCGGGATCTGGGGGCAGATCCCGCGCCCGATCGATGTCCGGTATGTCGGCGAGCCCGGCTGGGTACGCCCCGGTGACCGGCCCGCCGACCCGTACCAGCGGGTGTGGATGCGCATCGACGGCAAGCTGCCCGACGATCCGCTGCTGCACGCCTGCGCCCTGGCGTACGCCTCGGACCTGACCCTGCTCGACTCGGTGCTGTCGGTGCACGGTGAGGTCTGGGGCCCCGGCGGTGTGGTGGGGGCGAGCCTCGACCACGCGCTGTGGTTCCACCGGTCGTTCCGGGCCGACGAGTGGTTCCTGTACGACTGCTGGAGCCCGTCCGCCTCCGGCGCGCGCGGGCTGGCCACCGGCCGGATGTTCACCACCGACGGCCGGCACATCGCCAGCGCGGTCCAGGAGGGGCTGCTCCGCCGCGTCGGCGCCTGACCGGCCGGCGACTGTGCCGTGACCGATCGGCCGAGGGTCGCCGGCCCGGGCGGCTGATCAGCGGACTAACCTTGCCGCATGCGTCTCTCCGCCCGGGTCGACTATGCCCTCCGCGCGGCGGCCGAGCTGGCCTCGGTCGCCGACGGCACGGCGGCCGGACGCAGCCGACCGGTCACCGCCGAGCAGATCGCCCGCGCCCAGGAGATCCCGCCGAAGTTCCTGGAGAGCATCCTGCTCCAGCTGCGCCGGGGCGGGATCGTGCACGCCCAGCGCGGTCCGGAGGGCGGCTACTGGCTGGCCCGGCCGGCCTCGGAGATCTCGCTCGCGGAGGTGATCCGGGTGATCGACGGCCCGCTGGCGCACGTCCGGGGTCACCGGCCGGAGGAACTCGGCTACCAGGGCGCCGCGCGTGCCCTGCAGGACGTCTGGATCGCCTTGCGGGCCAGCGAGCGGGAGATCCTCGACCTGGTCACCATCGCCGACGTGGCCAGCGGCTCGCTGCCAGGCCGGGTCAACGAACTCGCCGCCGATCCGCGCGCCTGGACCTGACCCGCGCCTCCGCCGGGGCCGTTCGGCAATTCCCACCAACCGGATAGGGGACTTGACCGGAGCGCCTCCGTGCCGCATTGTCGACCAAGTCGATAGGAGATACCGAAAAGTCAGGGGGCGCTCGTGCGCAAGCTGCTGATCCTCGCTCTGGTCGGGCTCGCGGCGCAGCTGGTCGACGGCGCGCTGGGCATGGCGTACGGGTTGACCTCGTCCACCCTGCTGCTCTTCGCCGGGGTGGCGCCGGCCGCCGCCTCCGCGTCGGTGCACCTGGCCGAGATCGGCACCACGCTCGCGGCGGGAGTGGCGCACTGGCGGTTCGGCAACGTCGACTGGCGGGTGGTCGGCCGGATCGCGGTGCCGGGAGCGATCGGGGCGTTCGCCGGCGCCACCTTCCTGAGCGCCATCTCCACCGAGGCCGCCGCGCCCTGGATGGCCGCGATCCTGTTCACCCTCGGCGCGTACCTGCTGGTGCGCTTCTCCCGACCGCTTCGGGCGAACCGGGCCGCCGGCCCGCTGCGCGGGCGGTTCCTCGGTCCGCTCGGCCTGGTGGCCGGCTTCGTCGACGCCACCGGCGGCGGGGGCTGGGGGCCGGTGGCCACCCCGGCGCTGCTGGTCTCCGGCCGGATGGAGCCGCGCAAGGTGATCGGCTCCGTGGACACCGCCGAGTTCGTGGTGGCGGGCGCGGCCAGCGCCGGCTTCCTGATCGGCCTGGGCGTCGAGGGTTTCCTGCTGCCCACCGTGGCCGCGCTCCTGGTCGGCGGCCTGGTCGCCGCGCCGATCGCCGCCTGGCTGGTGCGGATCGTCCCGGCCCAGCTGCTCGGCGCCACCATCGGCGGGGTGATCGTGCTGACCAACGCCCGCACGCTGATCCGCGCCGGTGAACTGGGCGGTCCGGTCCCGTCCCTGCTGTACGTGCTGCTCGCCGCCGGCTGGCTCGTCGCGCTGGTCCTGGCGGTGCGCGCGTTGCGGCGTACCCGCCTGGCCCGGGCCATCGCCCAGGCCGCGCTCGCCGCCGACGCCGCGCCGGCGACGGTCGCCGCCGAAGCGGTCTCGGCGACGGCGGTCGCCGCCCACG
>NZ_JAEVHJ010000177.1:0-13594 GCF_016802855.1 Micromonospora sp. ATA51
ACCGAGACCGAGCCCGAGGAGACGACCGCCGGGCAGCCGCTGGACCCTCCCGTCGGGGACTGACCGACCGGCTCCAGCGCCGCCGGGGTCGGCCGCCGGAGGCCCGGTCCCGCCCGTAGGCGTCGGCGCGGCCCCAGCGGCCCGGCACGTCGAGCAGCTCGATCCGGCCGAACCCTGCCGGCATCGCCGGGTCGACCAGCAGGTTGTCTCCGCAGGGACGCAGTCCGAGGAGGGTGCCCAGCAGCATCAGCAGCGCCCCGGACGACCACGACTGCGGCCGGCCGGCGACCGGGAGCTGGACCGGGTACTTCGTGACCTCGCGCGGATAGCCGGCGATCACCTCGGGCAGCGAACCGCCGAGCGTCTCCGCCACCGCGAAGATGCCGGCCGTGATCCGGGCCGCCTCGGCGTCGTACCCGTAGCGGCGCAGACCAGACGCGGTCAGGGCGTTGTCCGCCGGCCACACCGCGCCGAGGTGCGCGCCGACCGGGTTGTACGGGCACTGCCCGTCGGCGTACGTCCGCACGCCCCAGCCGCTGAACAGGTCCGGGCCGCACAGGTGGGCGGCCAGCGCGCCGGCGCGCTCCGGCGCCACGATCCCGCTCCACAGCAGGTGGCCGAGGTTCGAGGTGAGCGCGTCGACCGGTGTGCCGTCCGGCTCCAGCGCCAGCGCGTAGTACTCCCGATCGGGCAGCCAGAAGTCCCGGTCGAACCGCTGCCGCAACCGCGCGGCGTCGGTCTCCAGCCGGTCGGCGTACCCCGGGTCGTCCCAGACCTCCCGGGCGAGCCGGGCCCCCCGGATCTTCGCGTCGTACGCGTACCCCTGCAGTTCGCAGGTGGCCCGGGGGAAGCCGGGCTGGCGCCCGCGCCGGTCCACGATCGCGTCGGGCGAGTTCCGCCAGCCCTGGTTGACCAGGCCGCCACGGGTGTTGCGCCGCTGGTAGCGCAGGTAGCCGTCGCCGCACGAGTCGCCGTAGTCGTCGATCCAGTCCAACGCCATCCGGGCCGGGTGGCGCAGTTGCCGGACCAGCGCGGTGTCCCCGGTCCACCGCTCGTACTCGTCGAGCAGGATGACGAAGAGGGGGGTGGTGTCGGCGGCGCCGTAGTAGGGCCCGGTCGGCTGGTCGCCGAAGGCGGCCGCCTCCCCGTAGCGCAGCTCGGCCAGGATCTTGCCCGGCTCCTCCTCGTGGTGGTCGTCGAGCTGGCCGCCCTGCACCAGGGCGAGCAGCCGCAGCGTGGCCGAGGCCAGCTCCGGGGTGAACGGCAGCGTCTCCAGACAGGTGATCAGGGCATCCCGGCCGTACAGCGCCATCGCCCAGGGCAGGCCGCCCACCGGCACCCGTTCGGGGTACGCCAGCGGCGTGTAGCGCAGCACCGCCAGGTCGGTCAGCGCGCACTCGTACGCCGACTCCACCGAGTCGCGTTCGGCGACGAGCTGCGGTGCCCGGTCGAGCCAGCGCGCGAGCTCCTCCCGCATGGTCGAACGTACGGCGTGCCGGTGGGACTCCAGGCTGGCCCGCAGGTCCCGCCCGCCGGCGCCGTGGATCACCGCGCCGACGTGCAGGTCGGTGCTCCACTCGCCGTCGGCCTCGACCCGGATCCGGAACGTCATCCCGCCCTGGTCGACGGCGGCGGAGGTGGTGCTGGACACGACGGTCTCCCGGGTGAACCGCTCCCGTTGGTAGCACAGCCGCAGCTCGCCCCGGTCGGAGTCGGCGGTGGCCGTGACCCGGCGGGGCGCCGGATGGCCGATCTCGGCGGTGTCGGCGAAGTCGCTGCCGATCTCCATGCGCAGGACGAACTCGGTGGGCTCCGTGGCGTGGTTGAGCACGGTGATGCGCTCGTTGAAGCTGTCGTTGATGGACCGGTGCCGGATCACCGACACGGCGGCGTCCACGTAGTGACTGGCAGCGCCGGGCACCAGCACGAACCGGGTCTCGAAGTAGGCAATGTCGTCCCGGGAGAGGGCGTGCAGCCGCTGCCCGTCGAGGGTGAGCACCCAGCGGGACATGAACCGGGTGTCGAAGGAGAAGAGCCCGATGGGGGCGCGCGGGTCCACCTCCATGTCACCCTGCGCGTCGCTGACCGCGAAGGAGTTGCCGGCGACGACACTCACCAGCTCCTGCCTCATGCCGTGCCACCCCGCCCGCAGGCCGCGTCGCGCGGGTGCCGGGCGCCGGGCGGACCCGGGAAGAGCCGGCGCAGCGTCAACAGCAACCGGAGGTTTCCCTGCGCGGTGAGGTCGTTGCTCAGCAGCGCCGCGACGAGGTGGAGCCGGCCGGCGGCCAGCCGGTCGAAGACCTCGCGGTCGGCGCGGACGATCAGCTCGGCCTCGTCGGCGGAGCGGGCCACCTGGACGTTCTGGTGGTCGATGGTCAGGTACCAGTGCTCGGTGTGCCCGCCGTCGTTCAGGTCGAGGCGGAGCGTGCCGGCCGTGTTCTCCGGCAGCTCGGGATGCCGGCCCGCGACCCCCCGTTCCAGGTGCTCAACCGCCGAGACGCCCATCGGTCCCCCTCCCGTCCCCGGTCGTCCCCGCAGGATCCCCGGCGGTGGGGTGAGTTCAACTCACCCGATCCGGGTGAGCCCCAGGCAGCCTTCCCGGCCGGCGCGGCGTCAACCAGGCTCGATGAGCCCCCGCACGTAGGCGGCCTGACCGGCGTGCTGGAGGTTGTCCTCCAGCAGGCTGATCAGCCGGACGCCGGCGGTCACCGGCGGGTCCCAGTTCTCGTCCACCACCCGGTCCAGGTCTCCCGGCCGCAGCCCGCGCAGGTACGCCCCGGTCCGCTCGGCCACCGCCCGGTGGTAGTCGAGCAGCGCCTGCCCGCTCTCCGGGCGGCAGGCGAGGACCTGCTCGGTCGTGTACCCGAAGCCGGTGTCGTTCGGGTCGGCGGTCAACCCGAACCGGCCGGCCCAGTCCCCGGAGACCCAGACCTGCTCCTCGCCCAGCAGGTCGGCGACGCCGCTGTCCTGGATCCGGGTCAGGTGCCAGATGAGCCAGCCCACCGTGTTGGCTCCCGGCGCCGGTGGCTGCCGCAGCTGTTCGGGACCGAGCCCGTCGACCGCCGCGCCGACCAGGTCGGGCAGCCGCCCGTACGCCTCCGCCAGCAGGTCCGTCACATCCACGGTCCACGCTCCTCCATGTCGGTGCCACCCGGGCAGTACCGCCCTCGGGGCCGGGCAAACCTCACCTCTAGGGTGAGCGACGTGGTCGCGGCGCTGGAGCTGTATCTCGACACCGACGCCACCCGGCGGATCCGGGTGCTCTGGGACGCGTTGGAGTCCGAGGGCGTACAGAGCATGCGGTCGCTGCTGGAGCAGCGGCACCGCCCGCACGTCTCGCTCGCCGTCGCCGCCCGCTTCGACCCCGACCAGGTCGCCGAGGCTCTCGCCGGGACGGTGGTGGCCGCGCCGCTGCGGCTGGAGTTCCAGCACGCCGGCCAGTTCGTCGGCCGGGTGCTCTGGCTCGGGCCGACGCCCACCACCGAGCTGCTCGCCCACCACGCCCAGGTGCACCACCGGCTGGCCCGCGCCGGCATCACGCTGGTCGAGCACTACCAGCCGGGACGGTGGGTGCCGCACTGCACGCTGTCCATGCGGGTGCCGAACGCCCTGATGGCCGCGGCGGTGCGCCGCTGCCTGGAGGTGCTGCCGCTGACCGCCACGGTGGTCGGGGCGGCGATCACCGACCACGCCCGGGGCATCTCCCACCCGTTGGCCTGAGCGTCGCCCTCCCGGTGCCGGAGCGTCAGCGCGACCTGAAGTCGAGGATGAAGGTCGGGTACTCCGGCTGCGGGCAGGGCTCGCCGCGGTGGCCGAGCCGCTCGTAGAAGGGAGCCGCCCGCTCCCGGTGGGCCTGCCATTCCAGGTACCGGACCCACCCGGCGCCCGGTCCGACACCGCCGCGAGCAGCGCCCGCCCCACGCCGTGCCGGCGCCGGTCCGGGCGGACGTAGCGGTCGTGCAGCCGGGCCACCCGGTGCGCGTCGCCGGAGCGCAGGTGCGGCCCCTGATCCTGGGCGGCGGCGTACCCGGTCAGCCGTCGTCTTTTGCGCCATCTGCCGAGGTGCTGGCGACGTCGACGGACTGACGCAAGCTGGTAAATACGCAGGTCAGGGCACTCCTGGCCACCCAGCGACGTGCGGCCGGCGGCCCTGGAGCACACCCTCGGAGGCACGCCATGGCCGCTCCCGTCATCCGTTCCGTCACCGTCAGCCCGGCGGTGCTGCTGCCCGGCCAGTCCACCACCGTCGTCGTCGACGCCTACCATCCGGACTCCCGGGTGCTCACCCTTTCCGGGCGGGTCAGCGACCCCACCGGCGCGGCCTGGGACACCCCGGTCCGGGTCGACCTGGGCGTGCCGCTGACCTGGCAGCTCACCACCACCGCGGCGGGGGTCACCATCACCCCGAGCGGCACCGACCCGGCCCGCTTCACGGTGACCGTGCTGGCCGGCCGGAGCACGGTGACCCTGACCGCCACGGTCCGGGACGCGGCCGGACGGACCGCGACCGCGACCGCCATGGTGACGGTGCCAACGCTGGTGGGGATGAGCGCCGAGAAGGGCGCCCGGACCCAGCGGATCGTGGCGGACTACCCGGCCATCCGCTACATGCGGGACTTCGGGTCGGACACCGGCGACGCGGACGCCCTGCCGGAGCTGCCCCCGTTGACCGCCGGGAAGTTCGTCGACGCGCCGGCGGCCGTCATGCACGTCTCGTGGAAGGACGACGTCGAGCAGCTCACCACCTGGCTGGACGGGTTGACCCGGCCGATCTACCTGACCTGGTACCACGAGCCGATGGGCGATGTCGCCCCGGCGACGTACCGGGCCACGGCGACCCGGCTGGCCCAGATCGTGGCCGCCCATCCCAGGCGGCGGTACGTCCTCGGGCACGGCCCGATCGTGACCCGGTACTGGCTGGACGAGGGGCGCGGCAACCCGACGGACTGGGGTTACCCGGGGATGACGCACTACGGGGTGGACTGCTACTCGCGGGACACCTCGACGTACTGGACGGCGGCCCGGATGTTCGGCGTCGCGTTCGGCAAGATCCGCGCCGCGTACCCCGGGCTCCGGCTGCTCGTCCCCGAGTACGGGCTGAGCCGGACCACCACCGACACCACCGGCGCCGGCCGGGCGCAGGCGCTGCGGGACCACGTCACCTGGCTGCGCCAGCAGGCCGACGTGGACGCGGTGGCGTACTGGAACAACTGGGCCGAGTTCGAGCTGCCCGACCCGCCCCTGGAGTCGACCGCGTGGCGGAACCTGCAGGCCGCTTGACCGGACTATCGGAGAGTCTGGGCTTACCGCTCGTGGCCACCTACAAGGAGCGACGGCGGCTGGCCGGTCCTGCTGCGGCAGTGCGCCGCGACGGTCCGACCCGCCACCGGGGGGCCTCCGGCCCGGCCACCCGGCCGGACCGGGAGGCCCGCCGGGCGGGACCGGACCGCGGCACCGGGGACGGCACGAATGGCCGTTCCCGCGGAGCGGAATAAGCAGGCGCCATGAGGAAGCCCGCTTGACCAGCAACGCCGCGCCCCCTGCGTACGACCACCTCTGCTGGGCCTACGACGACCCGGCCGTGCTCGACTCCCGCGCGATGGCCTTCCTCGCGGCCGGCGAGCGGGTCTGGCTCGCGGCGCCGAGCAGGCGCGGCTCGCTGACCCACCGCCTGGACGGCCTGCCCGGCCTCGCTGACGCGCTGCGCACCGGGGCCGCCCGGATGGTTTCCGTCGACGACGCCTACCGGCGCGAGGAGGTCATCGACCCGGAGACCCAGGTGCGGCACTACGCGGCCGCCACGGCGGACGCGCTGGCCGACGGCTACACCGGTTTCCGGGTGGCGGCCGAGACGACCTCACTGGTCCGCACTCCCGCCCAGCGGGACGCGTTCACTCGGTACGAGCACCTCATCGACCGCTACATGTGCGTCAATCCGATGTCGGCGATCTGCGCCGGGAGAACGGGCCATCGCCGAACTGGCCTGCCTGCACCCCCGAGACCAACGCCGACGTGCTGTTCCGCCTGTACGCCGCCGACCCGGACGAGGGCGCGGTCGCGCTGGCCGGCGAGCTGGACCCGTCCAACCACCGGCTCTTCGCCACCGCGCTGGACCGCGCCGACCCGCAGCCGGTCGACGGCCGGCTGGTGGTCGACGGGATGGACCTCCGGTTCATCGACCATCGCTGCCTGATCCACCTGGGCGAGCACGCCCGGCGTCGCGGCGTCACCGCCGTCCTGCGCACCTCCCGGTCGTCCGCGGCCCGCCTGGTCGAGCTGCTGGACCTCCCCGACGTCCGGGTCGAGGTCATGCGATGAGGACCGGTGCCGCCGCCGGCCACGTCGGCTACTACCACGAGGCCCTCCTGTTCGACTCGGACGAGCACCTGCTCGCCGTGGTGCTGCCCTTCCTGCTCGGTGGCGTCGAGCCTTCCTGCTCGGTGGCGTCGAGGCCGGCGAGCCGGCCGTGGTGAGCTTCGGTGGGCGCCACGCCGAGCTGGTCCGGCAGGCCCTGCCCGCCGGCTCGGGCGTGACGTTCCTGCCCGGCGGCACCGTCTACGACCGGCCGACCTCCGCGATCCGCTCCTACCGGAAGCTGCTCGCCGCGTTCGTGGCCGACGGCGCCCAGCAGATCCGCATCGTCGGTGAGCTGCCCTCCGAAGCGCTCGGCTCGACGTGGGACTGGTGGGCGCGGTACGAGTCCGCCGTCAACCATGCCTACGACGACTTCCCGCTCTGGAGCATGTGCGCGTACGACACCCGAGTCACCCCGCCCCGGGTGCTGACGGACGTGGCCCGCACCCATCCCCGGGTGGCCCGGCCCGACGGCAGTCACGTGCCCACCGGCGTCTACACCGAGCCGACCAGCTACCTGGCCGAGCCGCGGGCGATGCTGCTCGACCCGGTGCAGCGGACGGTGCCGGTGGTCGAGCTGGCCGACCCGACGCCCGCGCAGGCCCGCGCCGCCGTCCATGCCGCCGACCGGGGGCAGCTCCCCGCCGACGACGTCGAGGACTTGGTGGTGGCGGTCAGCGAGATGGTGACCAACGCCCAGGGCCACGGTCTCCCACCCGTGTCGATAAGGCTGTGGAGCGGCGCCGACCGCATCGTGGTCACGGTGAGCGACGGCGGCGACGGACCGAAGGACCCGTTCGCCGGCCTCCTCCCGGCGACCAACGGCTCCCCGGCGGGTTGGGCCTCTGGATCTCCCACCAGTCCTGCAGCCACGTGGCGCTGCACCGCGGCCCGGACGGCTTCACGGTCCGGCTGACGGCCGTTAACCCGGACTTCCCGGTCTGATCCGGTCGTCCCCCGCCCTCCCGTGACCGGGAAAGGCGGCCACGTGGTGACCGGTCACCCGTCGGTGAGGACGACGTGCAGGCGGCGCGGGCCGTGCACACCCTCCACCCGGTTCAGCTCGATGTCGCTGGTCGCCGAGGGCCCACTGATCCAGGTCAGCGGGTGGCCCGGGGTGAGCCGGGCGAGAGCCTCCGGCACGGTGGCCACCACCTGCTCGGGGCGCACCACGCAGACGTGCCGGTCGGGCAGCAGGCTGATGATCCGCCGGCCCTGGTCGGCGGCGGCGTCCAGGACGATGGTGCCGGTCTCGGCGACGGCGACCGCCGCCGCGGTGACCACCGCGTCCAGCTCGGCCAGCCGGTCGGCGGACAGGTCGTCGTCGACCACCACCTCGATCCCGCCCGGTCGCCAGTCGGCGGGCAGCCCGGGCGGCACCACCACCGCCGTGGCGCCCTCGGCGGCGAGGATGCCGGCGACCGTGTCGGCGACGGCGGCACCGGTGGCCCGGTACACCTGGGCCCGGTAGTCGGTCAGCCGCTCGGCGAGCAGGTCGACCAGCTCCGGGTCGCCGGGCGGCAGCTCCCCCTGCCGGCGGTGGCCCGGCCGGTGACGTACCGGCGTGGGAGGTGCGGCGGCCAGGGCGGCGCGGAGCCGGGCCAGCGTGACGTCACGGGCGATCATCACGCCTCCGCTCCGACCACCACTGCCGGAAGGTCTGTGGCGGCGCGGCCGGCATGTCCCGGCTGGCGGTCCAGCCGTTCAACGGCGGGGGCAGGGCGCGACCGGCGATCCGGCCCAGCCCCGCGGCGCGTTGCGCGGCCGCGTACAGCCGGGGATGGTCCATCGTGTACGCGGCCGCGGCCATCGCGACCGCCTCGGCGCTCGGCATCCGGTGCGCCGCGCGGCGCTCGGCCACGTGCCGGGCGCGCAGGTGGACCAGGACGGACGGGATGTCGATCATCACGGGGCAGGCGTCGAAGCAGGCCCCGCAGAGCGACGACGCGTACGGCAGGGAGGCATTGTCGGCGACCCCGGTCAGCTGCGGGGAGAGCACCGCCCCGATCGGCCCGGGATAGACCGACCCGTACGCGTGCCCGCCGGTGCGCTCGTACACCGGGCAGACGTTGAGGCACGCCGAGCAGCGGATGCAGTGCAGCACCTGCCGGCCCACCTCGTCGGCGAGCACCGCGCTGCGGCCGTTGTCCAGCAGCACCAGGTGCACCTGTTGCGGCCCGTCGCCCGGGGTGACCCCGGTCCACATCGAGGTGTACGGGTTCATCCGCTCCCCGGTCGACGCCCGGGGCAGCAGTTGCAGGAAGACCCCGAGGTCGTCCCAGGTGGGGATGACCTTCTCGATGCCCATCACGGTGATCAGGGTCTCCGGCAGGGTGAGGCACATCCGCCCGTTGCCCTCGGACTCGACCACCGCGAGGGTGCCGGTCTCGGCGACCGCGAAGTTCGCCCCGGAGACGGCCACCTTCGTGCTGAGGAAGGTGGCGCGCAGGTGCCGCCGGGCGGCGGCGGCCAGCGCGGCGGGCTCGTCGGTCAGCGCCGGGTCCACCCCGGGCATCTCGCGCAGGAAGACCTCGCGGATCTCGGCCCGGTTGCGGTGGATCGCCGGGACCAGGATGTGGCTGGGCCGGTCCCGTCCGAGCTGGACGATCAGCTCCGCCAGGTCGGTCTCGACCGGTTCGATCCCGGCGGCCTCGAGCGCCTCGTTGAGGCCGATCTCCTGGGTGGCCATCGACTTGACCTTCATCACCCGGTCGGCGCCGGTGGCCCGGACCAGGTCGGTGACGATCCGGTTCGCCTCGACCGCGTCGGTCGCCCAGTGCACGGTGCCGCCGGCGGCGGTGACCGCCGCCTCCAGCTGTTCGAGCAGCTCGGGCAGGCGGGCCATGGTGTCGCTCTTGATCGCCCGCCCGGCGGCCCGCAGCTCCGGCCAGTCCGGCACCTCGCTGATCACCGCCGACGACTTGGCCCGAATGGTGCCGGTGGCGTGCCGCAGGTTACGGCGGAGCTGGGGGTCGGCCAGGGCGCGGCGGGCGGCGACCGGAAAAGGCTCGTCGCCGCGCAGGTGGCCGACCCCGGGCGGGGCCGTCGCGGGCAGGCCGAGGAACGTCTCCGTCATCGCCGCCCCTCCCGGTCCGTCGCCCTCACCGGGCCACCCCCTCGGTAGTCCGGCCGGTCGGGTCGCCGGAGCGGCCCGCCTCCGTGCTGGCCAGGATCTCGGCCAGGTGCACGGTTCGGACGCCGGCGCGCAGCCGGGACAGCCCGCCGCCGATGTGCATCAGGCAGGAGGCGTCCCCGGCGGTGCAGACGTCGGCCCGGGTGGCCAGCACGTGGCGCATCTTGTCGGCCAGCATCGCCGTGGAGGTGTCCGCGTTCTTCACGGCGAAGGTGCCACCGAAGCCGCAGCACTGCTCGGCCTGCGGCAGCTCCACCAGGTCGAGGCCGCGGACCTCGCGCAGCAGCCGCAGCGGCCGGTCCCCCACCCGGAGCATCCGCAGCGAGTGGCAGGTCGGGTGGTAGGTCACCCGGTGCGGGTAGTACGCCCCCACGTCGGTCACCCCGAGCACGTCGACGAGCAGCTCCGACAGCTCGTACGTGTGCCGGGCGACCTCCTCGGCCCGGCCGGCCAGCCGCTCGTCGCCGGCCCGGCGGGCCACCATCGCGTGCTGGTGCCGCACCGAGCCGACACACGAGCCGGACGGGGCGACCACCACGTCGTACGGGGCGAAGGCCCGCACGTGCCGGCGCACCAGCCGCAGCGCGTCGTCCGGGTAGCCGGTGTTGACGTGCATCTGCCCGCAGCAGGTCTGCTCCTCGGGGAAGGCCACCTGGTGACCGAGGCGTTCCAGCAGCCGTACCGTCGCCCTGGCCGCCTCGGGGAAGAGGGTGTCGGCCAGGCAGGTGACGAACAGGGCGATCCGCATGTCCAGCCCTCCCAGGTCGCGTCCCGGTGGCCCGTCGCGCGGCGGCGTACGCGATCCGTCGAGTGTCCCTCAACGACCCGGCGGGCGCCACCGGTTGCGGCGCGGCGGATAGCCTCGGGTGGTGAGCCCGCGCCGCGGTCCCGGCCCGGCCCGGCCTTCCCTGGCGCGGGACCGCTCCTTCGTCACCTACTGGATCGCGCAGGCGGTCTCCGCGGCCGGGGACTCCTTCGCCTACCTGGCGGTGCCGCTGCTGATGCTGCACGCGACCGGCTCGGTGGCCCGGATGGGCCTGCTCACCGCGGTGGCCGGGGTCGCGTCGGTGGGTGCGGGCGTGTTCGGCGGGGTGCTCGTCGACCGGTTCGACCGGCGCACCCTGATGATCGTCGGTGACCTGGTCCGGCTGGTGCTCTACGGACTGATCCCGCTGGCCTGGCTCGCCGGCCCACAGGTGTGGCTGCTCTTCGCGGTGCTGCCGGTCTGCGAGGCGGTCGGCATGGTCTGTCAGGTCGCCTCGGTGACCGCGGTGCGCAACCTGGTCGACCGGGAGCGGATCACGGAGGCCAACGGGCGGCTGCACGCGACGTACGCCGCGGCCGCCGCGGTCGGGCCGCTGCTGGCCGGCCTCGTGTCGGCCCGGTTCGGTCCCACCGCGGCGATCGGCGTGAACGCGGCCAGCTTCGCGCTCTCCGCCGTCGGCCTCCGGCTGGTCCGCCTCCGCCGGCCGGACCCGGACGCGGCCGCCCCGCCCCGCGAGCGACCGCTGGCCGAGTTCCTGGCCGGCGCGCGGTTCCTCTGGCGACAGCCGGTGCTGCGGTCGCTGACCGCGCTGCTGTCGGTCTTCATCTTCCTGACGTTCGGCCTGACCGACGTGCTGATCTACCACGTCAAGCACGACCTGGGCGGCTCGGACCGGACCGTCGGCACGGTGCTCGGCCTGGCCACCCTCGGCACGGTCGCCGGGGCGCTGCTGGTGGCCCCGCTGCGCCGTCGGCTCGGCTTCGGCGTCACCTGGATCGGCGCGACCGGCGTCTGCGGCGTCGCCGTCGCCGGAATCGGGCTGGCCGGCACCGTCCCCGCCCTCATCGCGGCGGCCGCGGTCCACCTCTGCTGCGTCAGCGTGGGTGGCATCTGCTCGATGTCGCTGCGCCAGGAGATCACGCCCGATCACCTGCTGGGCCGGGTCACCTCCGCGTTCTGGAGCACGCACTTCTCGCTGGGGCCGGCCGGCGCTGCCCTGCTGACCTGGGCGGCCGGCCGGTACGGGGCCGCTCCGGTCTGTCTGGTGGCGGGAGCGGGCTGCCTGCTGGTGGCCGTCGGCGGGTGCTGCGGCCCGATTCGCCGGGCGGGATCGGCGCCGGTGGCGGACGAGCGGGAGCTCCGGCCGGTGCCGGGCTGACCGCTTCCGGGACCGCACCGGCCGGCCGAGAGCGGGATCCGGCCGAACGGTCACGGCATCCCACCGGGACGGTGGTGGGGCACGCCGCCGGGCCGTTCCGGGGTGGCGGTACCGTTGCGCCTCATCATGCCCTGCGGGGCGGTCATCCGCCGGCCTGGCGCTGGCGAACCGACGGAGGATGGCGCAATGTCCAACGGCGAGGAACCGTTCGCACCACACGAGGACGCGTCGGCCCGGCCGAGCTTCGAACTCGCGCTGCGCGGCTACGACAAGCGGCAGGTGGACCGGTACGTCAAGCGGCTGGACGGCGAGGTGTCCACGCTGACCGCCGACCGGGACCGGGCGTACCGCCAGGTCCAGGAGCTGACCGTGCAGTTGCAGCGGGCGCAGACCGAGGCGGCGGAGCTGCGGCAGCGACCGGCGCAGGTGGACCGGGCCTCGTTCAGTGACCTGGGACCGATGGTCGAGCAGATCCTCGACCTGGCCGAGAAGCAGGCCGGGGCGATCAGCGAGACCGCCGCGAAGCGGGCCGCCGAGCTCCACGCCCAGGCGGAGAAGGCCCTCACCGCGGCGCGGGAGCAGGCCGCCCGGGAGCTGCGCGAGCTGGACGAGGAGTTGGACGCCCGGCGCGCCGAGCAGGAGCAGGCGCACGAGGAGCGGCGGGCCGCCGCGCAGGCCGAACTCACCGCCACCCGCGAGCTGGCGGAGAAGCTGCGGACCGAGGGTCAGGCCGCCCACGAGCGGGCTCAGCAGGAGGCGAAGCGGATCGCCGAGCAGAGCAACCAGCAGGTCGAGCAGGCCCGCTCCGCCTCCGAGGCGCTGGTGAAGGCGGCGCGGACGCAGATCCAGCAGGAGGTGCAGGCGAACCGCAGCAAGGCCCAGCAGGAGCTGGCCCAGTGGCAGGCCAACATGGCCCGGGAGCTGGAGGAGCGGCGGGCCGCGGCCGAGCAGGAGCTGGCCGACCGGGCCACCGCGGCCGAGCGGGACATCGCCGCGCTCGTCGCCGAGGCCCAGCAGTACGCCACCGAGGTCCGGGAACGCGCCGACGAGCAGACGAGCGCGCACCAGGAGCAGCTCTCCACCGTGCAGCAGGAGCTCCAGCAGCGGCAGGAGGCGCTGGCCCAGCTCCAGGCCGAGCTGGAGACCGCCGGCCAGCAGCTCGACCGGTCCCGGCAGGAGATCGCCAGCATCGAGCAGGAGGGCGCCGAGCTGGAGGAGCGCCTGGTGGAGGTCCGCCGCGACCTGACCACCGAGACGAAGCGGCTGGAGGACGCCCGCCGGGCCGCCGACCTCGCCGAGCAGCACGCCAAGGAGGTACGCGCCCGGGTGCAGCGCGAGGCGAAGCGGGTGGCCGACCTGGCCGCCGCCGCGGTGATGGCGGCCGCCGCGGGCGGCGGGGAGACCGCCGAGTACCCGCAGGTGGGCGCCCGCGCGGCCGCCGAGGCGTCCCCCGCCCAGCCGGTCTCCGCCCAGCCGGCCCCCGTCGAGCGGGTCCCCGCGCCGCGGGAGCCCTTCGACGCCTTCGCGGTGCGGACGCCCCGCCGAGGGGACGCCCGCCGGGCGGACCGGCGAGGAGCCGGCCGCGCAGCCCGGCGCGGAGGTCCCGGCCACCGCCTGAGCCCGCGCGTTCCGGTCGCGGCGCTAGCGAACTTCCGGTACCCGGAAGCGCCGTGCCGTCCGCTGGTGGGCCGCCGCCTCGTCGGGGCGGCCCAGCGCCGTGGCCAGCTCGCCGAGGTAACGGGCCACCGGGCCGAGGGTGAGCGCCCCGCTGCCCGCCCCGGCCAGTTCGTCGGCGGCGGGCAGCAGTTCGGGGTACAGGCGCGCGATCCGGGGCCGGTCGTCGAGGGCGAGCGCGGCGCGGGCGGCCAGGCACAGGCGCGCCTCGGACAGCAGGTCGTGCGGCGTCTCCGGCAGGGCCCGCAGCGCGGCGGCGGCCTCGGCGGGGCGGCCGGCGGCGAGCCGG
>NZ_JAEVHJ010000178.1:0-13583 GCF_016802855.1 Micromonospora sp. ATA51
GCCGGCAGGAACCAGCTCTCGCAGTAGCCGCCGCTGCCGCCGCCACCGCCCGCGCCGTTGCCGCCGGTCAGGAACCAGCTCTCGCAGTAGCCGCCGCTGCCGCCGCCACCGCCCGCGCCGTTGCCGCCGGTCACGCCGGTCACGCCACCGCCACCGGCACCCGCGCCGACACCGTACGCCCGGATCCACCGCGCGCCGGCCGGCACCACGAACGTCCCGTTCTGCGTGAACGTCTGCACGACCGGGCCGGGCGGCGCCCCCGGCCCCGGCGTGCCCACCCAGCCGACGATGTGGTTCCCCGCCGGGGGCGTCTTGAGCACCATCACCCGCGCCCGCACCGCCACCGGGCCGATCATCGACGTCACCCGGATCGCCTGGCTGTCCCCGTCGTGCAGCGCCCGGATCGTGCCGTCGCCGCCGACGCTCGTCACCGTCGCCGGCCTCAGCCGCCACGTCAGGCCCAGCCGGATCGCCTTCTCCAGCACCGCCTCGGCGAGCGCCTTCACCGGCAGCGCCAGGCCCGGCACCTTCCCGTCGCTCACGCCTCCCCGCCTTCCGTCTCCGGGTACGCCCGCCGCAGCGTGTGCCGCATCTCCCCGCCCGGCACCAGCGGCATCGTCCAGCCGACCTCCAGCCACCGCACCCCGTCGAAGCGCACCACCTCGTACGCGTCGTGCCGCGGGTCCACCGGGGTGCTCAGCTCCACCACCTCGTACACCGTCTGCTGGAGCCCCAGCGTCCGCGCGTACACCGTCGCCTGTGCCTGCGAGCGCACCTGCACGTCGACCGTCTTCGGCAGCACGAACCCGCGCTGCGCGATCGAGTGCGGCGCCGACGCCGGCACGTCGTACACCCCGACCACCGGCTCCGTCTCCGAGCCCGGGTCGTTGGACACCACCACGAAGCGGTTCGGCGCGGTCAGCAGGTCCGTCCCCCGGGAGATCGACCCCCGGATCACCCGCCGGGAGGCGTCCAGGTCGATCGTGACCGCCTGGTCGGCCGGGTCGAACGCCCGCCGCATCCGCAGCCAACCCCGGTGGTCGAACCACGGCATGAAGTACCCGCCCGACGTGGCCAGGTCCCGCAGCGCGTTCGCCCGCGACGTGCCCGGCGACCAGGCGGCCACCGACGTGAACTCCGTCGCGTCGATGACCGGCTGCCCGATCGGCAGGCCCTCGACCAGCCGCGCCGCCGCCTGGTCGACGAGCTGCCCGGCCGCGTCGAAGCCGACGTCCAGCTCCTGGTCGACCACGAACATCTCGTCGAGCAGCGTCAGTGGCGCCGTCGACCCGGCGCTGGTCACCAGGTCCGACGAGTCCGCCACCAGGTAGCGGCCCAGCCGGTACGAGCTGCCGTCGCCCATCACCATCCGCGGCGCGATCCGGTCGGTCAGCTGGTTGACCCGCTTCGCGTCCTGGACGCCGAGGGTCACCCCGGACAGCCGGGGGGATCGTCGACGTGCTGTCGTGGCTCAGGCTCGGCGACGTGTCCCGCAGCGGCGTGAGCTCACGCCGGCGTACCCCGGTCCGCCCGTCGATCAGGTCGAACCGGAACGACGCTGACCGCTGCCCGCGCCAGGCGGGCAGGTCGAGCAGGTCAGGCGGGGGCGCAGATGCCACGGCCGTCCACCTCCCACACGTTGCCCTGCGCGTCGGCGAACTGCGTCGTGCCGACCGCCTGGCCCTCGAAGTCGGGGCTCGCCAGCACCGGCCCGTCGACGCTGCGGCGAACCTCGGCCCGGGCCACCGTCACCTCGCCGGTCAGCTCCACGGCCAACTGCCCCGGGTCCACCGTCGGCGCTTCCGGGTTCGCCTGGTGGTTCCCCACCCACTGCCAGTCCTGGCCGTCCTCCGACGCCCACCAACTCGCGAGGCCGCTGCCGTTCTCGTACGTCAGCCGGATCCACCGCCGCTGGTTGCGCACCACCATCTTCGGCGTGCTCGTGCAGCCTTCGTACCCGGCGCCGCCGAACGCGGTGAAGCACGACGACACCATGTCGGCGGTCACCCTCCACCCGGTCGAGGGCTCCAGCACCCCGTCCGAGAGGTGCCTCAGCTCGGCGGACCACACGTCGCCGGTGGGCCGCAGCTCCATCCGCACGTCCAGGTCGTTGCTGACCGGCTCGTTGACCAGCAGCTCGGCGAACTCCACCCTCGGGTCCTCGTTCGTGTTGCCGCCGACCAGCTGCGCCCGCACGCCCACCTGGCCCGCGGCCTGCACCGACCCGTCTGTGGCGGACGCCTCCCACCGCCAGAACTTCTCCCCGGCCGGCCACACCGCCGCGCGGATCGCGTCGTCTCGGACCTGCAACCGCAGCCAGTACCACTGCCCCGGCGTGTGCGTCACGTTGCCGAGCGTCGGGGTGAGCACCGTCGCCGTCTGCGTCAGCGACGTCACGACGCCGCCCGCGGTGCTCTCCAGCTTCACGCCGATCGTCCCGTCGGTCTGCGCCGACAGCACCGCCCGCAGGGTGTTGCTGGCGTCCACGTGCCGGGCCAGCAGGTACGCGTTGATCGGCTGACCGGCCGCCGCCTCGGTGAAGCGGAACCGCACGCGCACGTCGACGTTCCTGACGGCCGGGCCGACGACAGCGCGCCGCAGGTCGAACAGGCTGATGAACGCGCGGTCGACCGACAGCTTGTGGGTGGCCGGCGGCGTGCCGCCCATCTGCACGATCAGCGTGGCCCGGGCCGTACCCGCCGGGGCTCCCGAGATGTGCTCGACGCGGGTCCACGTGTTCGCCGCCAGGTTCACCACCGGCCCCAACGTCGACGACAGGAACACCCCGGCGGCGTCGAACCAGTTGAAGCCGATCTGCACCGTCCGGGCGATCGGGCAGGACACCCGCGCCTGCACCCGGTAGGAGGTGCCGCCGGGGACGATGCCCGCCACCTGCTCCGACTCCACCCGCACCGTCGCGGCCGATCCGGTCGGGGTCAGCAGCCCGGCGGCCGACCCCGAATACCTCAGCGCCGTGTCCCGCACCAGCGAGCCGCCGACGGCCGTCCACGACGAGGCGTCCGTCTCGAAGTCCGGGTTCGCGTTCAGCGGCCTCGCCAGCCGGATCTTCCCGGCCTCCTGGCCGACTGAGAAGTCCTCCGGGGCGCCGCTGCCGATCTGCCAGCCGCCGCCGAGGCCAACCGCCACCGTCCGCTGGAACCAGTCGCTGAACACCGTCGGCGCGAGGGCGGCTGCCGGCGTCGGCGTGCTCGCCGTGACCGACATGACCAGCCCCTCCGGGCGCAGGCCCTCGCACGCGGCCGGTCCACCGTCCAGCGGGGCCGGCGTCGCCGTCACCTCCACCACCGTCAGCTGCGCCAGCTGGAGCTGCCCCGCCTTGCGGCGCTTCACCTGCCCGCTCGGCACCAGCAGCGTCGACAGCCACCGGTTGGTCAGCTCGTCGCGCACGCACACGTACGGCGCCGTGTCCCACGCCAGGTCCCGCAGGTCGCGGAAGCTGCGGTCCATCGTGTCCGGCGGCACCGCCGCCGCGTTCACCAGCACCGTCCGGGTGAACTCCACCCCGCCGCGCTCCAGCGGCCGGAACGCCGTGCGGTAGTCCCGGTCGAACATCTCCTGCAGCTCGACCTGCCCCGCCTCGGGGAACGTGAACTCCTCCACCGCCGACCGGTCGAAGTTCGCCACGTACGCCAGGTTCCCGGCCGGGTTGTGGTTGCTGGTCAGGATCAGCACCCCGGTGTCGACGTTGCGGCCCTCCACGCCCGGCGCGGCGATCGTCGCCGCCGCCGGGTCCGACCATGGGCCGGCGATGCCGAGGCGGTGCACCGTCCTGATCCGGTACCGCGACTCGACGCCCACCCGCGCCTCGTAGTCGTCGACCGCCGACACCGACGGCTCGACGACCTTCGCGACCGTCTCCCACTCGTCGGCGCCCATCGTGTCGTCCTGGCGCTGCACCTCGTAGTGGCCCCAGCCCGCCACCACCGCCGACGTGACCGCCACCCAGGACAGCCGGTGGTAGCGGATGCCGGTCGGGATCTTCACCGCAGGCCGGTCGCACTGCTCGTCGACGACCCGCAGCGGCTGCACCGCCGACTGCACCGCCAGGCCGGTCACCGCGTCCATCTCCTGCGCGAACATCAGCGTCAGGTCCGCCGACTCGTCGGACTGCCCGTCGACGACCGCCCACGCGGTCCTGCCGCCGTACCCGGTGTCCGCCTCGAACCCGGCCGGCTGCGTGCTCCACGGGTTCGCGTCGGCGCCGAGGACCTGCCACGGCGACTGCCCGTCCGCGCTGCTGGCGAACGTCCAGTACGTCGTGTCCCCCAACCCGTCGGACAGGTACGGCGGGTCGAGGCGCACCGTCACCTCCCGCCACCCGTCGGCGATCTCCGGCAGCGCGTCGAACTCCTCCACCGTGATCCGCGCCAGCGGGCCGAGCCGCTGGTTCGTGTCCGCCTCGTGCACCTGCGCCAGCTCCAGCGGAGCCCGGGTGCCCGGCAGGTGCCGGGCGTAGAACCGCACCCACACCCAATCCGCCGACACCTCCTCGACGAGCTGCTGCATCGTCCAGCCCTGCGGCGTCAGCTCCGACACCGTGGCCACCACCTGCGTCATGTAGCTGTGCGCGCTCAGGTCCGGGTTGCCCGGGGCGGCAGCCCCGGTGAACAGCACCACCGACGGCAGCTCGTCGACCGTCTCCACCGTCGGCGTCTGCCCGGCCCGCAGCGTCTTGCGCAGCAGCACCCCGCGGTGCGCCGGGTACGGCTCGACCGGCCCCAGCCGGTCCGCCTTCACCGGCACCGGCGACGCCACCGACAGCTGCCCGGCGTACGCCTGCCCGACGGTCACCGCGTACTCCCGCCCGCCGGCCAGCTCCACCCCGCCGGAGAAGTTCGTCGCCTCCCAGATCGGCACCTCGTAGTAATAGCCGCTGATGTACGCCGCCCCCTGGGACAGGTCGAGGCCGCCGCCGCCGACCCGGTTCTCCTCCCCGTACGACACCTCCAGCGCCAGGTAGTGCACCTGGAACACCGCCGTCGCCGCCGCGTTGGCGGCGACCTGGAGCCGCACGTTGATGTTCGTCCCGCCCGACGCCGCCAGCGCCGACAAGCCCGCCGGCGGGCTGCCCGTGCCGCCGACGTTCCGCGACCGCCACGGCACCCGGCCCCGCTCGACCGTCGGCGCCGCCGCCGCGTTCCACCACGGGTTCAGCTCGCCGAGGCGCGACCGGCCGACGGCCGTCACCCCGCTGTGGACCGCCGGCCCGTTCAGCGTCTCGTCCATCAGCCAGTTCACCCCGGCCGACGGGCGCTCGAGGCCGAGGGTCACCGCCGGGGCCAGGTCGGCGAACGGCCCGCTGATGACGTACAGCACCGACACGTCGAGGATCCGCCGGCCGTCCAGCTTCGCGTGGGTCAGCGACGAGTCCGTGTCGAACCAGAACCGCGCCGCCGCGTTCGGCCCGGTCAGCGTGATGTGCCGCGGGTCGGACGGGTTGCTCACCGCGTCCGGCGGCGTAGCCGACCCGCCGGCCAGCGCCGCGCCGGCCACCAGCGCACCGTCCCGCACCGGGATCACCCGCTTGCGCACCGGCCCGGTGCCCGCGACCTGGCCCGCCGGGTACAGGTTGACCAGCAGCTCCTTGCGGTTCGGCAGGCCCGGCGGCGGCGACGCCACATGCAGCCGCACCCTCCGCAGCCCGTTGCCGGCCGTGTGGCTGGCGCGGGCCCGGAACGTGTAGCCCAGCTCGCTGCCCGTGTCGAGCTGCACCGTGTCGGCCACCAGCGGCGCCCACTGCATCCCCAGCACGTAGGGCCGGTCCGGGTTGTACTCGCCCACTCAGATCGTCCTCACGGTCGTGGCCACGTCGCGGCGGGCCAGCGTCTGCAACACGCCTTCGCCGACCGCCCGGCCGGTGTCCAGCGCCTCCTGCCGGGTCGGCAGGACACCCTCGAAGGTCACCCGGATCGCGTCGCGCCCGAACACCACGGACCCGCCGCCGTCGCCGCCGAGCAGCCGCATCAGCCCGGACTGCTCGGCCAGCTCCCGCGCCCGGCGCGGCCGGTCAGCGGCACCACCACCTCGTCGCCGGCCTCGCCGCCGACGAACAGCGTCGGCCGGCGCAGGATCGCGCCGTTGGCCAGCTGCGGGATGCGCGGCAGCGACCCGGGCAGCTTGGCGTCGATCGACGCGATACCGGAGTTGATCTTGCCGATGACCCGGTTGATGAACCCCGTGATCGCCGACGTGATCGACCCGGCGACGTCGCCGATGAACCCGCCCACGTTCTTGAGCCCGTTCATGAACCCGCTGATGAGCTTGGCCCCCGCCGACACGAACTTCCCGGCCAGCCCGGCGATCCGGCCCGGCACGCTGCCGATGAACGACACCAGGGAGCTCACGCCGCTCGACGCCGCGCTGCGCGCCGCGTTCAACGCCGACGACAGCGCGCTGGCCATGATCCCCGGCAGCCGCGACAGCCCCGACATGATCCGACCGGGCAGCCCGGTCACGAACGACACCACTGCGGTGATGCCGGCGGTCGTCAGCGCCCGCGCGCTGGCCCACAGCCGGGTGAAGAACCCAGCCAGCAGGCCCGGCAGCGCCATGAGCCCGTTGAGGACGAGGCCGGGCAGCGTCGTCACCGAGAAGATCAGCAGGCCGATGCCAACGCCCACGGCCTGGAGCGCCATGCCCAGCGCCGAGGTAAACAGGTTCCACAGCATCCCCGGCAGGCTGGCCAGGAACGCGCCGATCTTCCCGGGCAGCTCGGCGAACCACTGCCCGATCGACGTGAAGAACCCGACCACCGCGTTCCACGCCGACGAGAACGCCCCGCCGATCGCCGACCCGACCCCGGCCCAGTCGATGCTGCCCAGCCAGCCGCTGATCTGCGACAGCCAGCTCGACACCCCGGACAGCGGTTGCAGCAGCCAGGCCAGCGCCGACGCGATCGCCGAGATCAGCGGCGCGATCGCCTGCGCCGCCAGGAACTGCAACAGCAGCGCCGCCAGCTGGATCAGCGGCGCGGCCACCTGGATCGCCATGGTCATCAGCTGCGCCATCACCCCGATCAGCGGGGTCAGCGCCACGACGACCTGGATGATCGGCGGCAGCAGTGACACGATCGTCGGGATCAGCGGCATCAGCGCGTTCACCAGCACCCCGGCCAGCGGCGCGACCTGCGCCAGGATCGGGGCGAGCGCCCCGCCCAGCGCGGCCACGACCTGGCCCAGCGGCGGCCCCATCTGGGTGAACAGCTCGGCGAGCAGCCCGGCGACGGGGGCGAGGACCGCGGAGAGCGTCTGCCCGATCTGGAGCAGCACCGGGGCCAGCGCGGACACCAGCGGCCCGATCAGCGGGCCCAGCGCGCCCAGCGCGGTGGCCAGCGGGCCGATCAGCATGGTCACCAGCTGGCCGATGACCGGCAGCAGCGGCGCGACCGCCAGCGCGATCGACGCGATCACCTGCGCGATCGGGCCCAGCGACGGGGCGAGCGCCTGGATGCCCACCGACAGGGCGGACAGCACCCGGCCGAGCGCCGCGCCGAGCGTGCCGATCGCCGGGCCCAGCGCCGTCGCGACGGCCTGCAACGCCGGCACGACCGCCTGCACCAGCGGCATCAGCGCCGGCACGATCGACTGCCCGATGATCCCCAGCAGCGTCATCAGCACCGGCGACAGGCCCGACGCCGCCGCGCCCAGCGCGGCGAACACCCCCTGCAACGCCGTCGCGCCCTCCGCCGAGGCGAAGAACTCCCGCAGCGTGCCGGTGGCCATCACCAGGCTCCCGAGCAGCCCGCCGCCGCCGGCCGCCTGGCTGACCGCCTGGAACACCGAGCTGAGGATCCCGCCGACGTTGCCGGCGACCTGGCCGAGCTGCCGCAGGACGCCCAGCGCCGTCTGGATCGCCGCGGTGGCCGTGCCGCTCTGCGCCATCGCCGACAGCCAGCCGCCGAACTTCGCCCCCAGCCCTCCGGCCACACCGGACAGCTGACCCAGCGACGGCAGCGCCACCACGGCTATGTCACGGAACCCGGCCAGCAGCGGCCCCACCGCTACGGCCAGGTTCGCCACCGCCTCCTTCGCGGTGCCGAGCACCCCGCGCAGCACCGACACGGTGGCGCCCTCGCGGGCGAACTCCAGCGCCCGCCGCGCCGCCAGCCCGTACTCGGCGGCGACCCCGACCAGGCCGGCGCGCAGCGGCCCGGCCAGCACCGAGGCGGTCTGCTTGACCTGCCCGATCATCGGCGCGGCGAACGCGTCCTGCGTCGCGGTGCGCACCGCCTGGATCGCCGGCTGCACCGCCATGAACTCGCGGGCCAGCTTCTGCGCCTGCGGCGACAGGTTCTCCAGCGCCTCCTCGAACGCCTTCGCGTCGCCCTCGGCGACCGCGCCCAGCACGTCCCCGAAGCCGGCGGTGGCGATCTTCAACGCGCCCATCGCCGCCCCGAAGACGGCCGCCGCGCCGGGCGCGACGAACGCCGCGCCGCTGACCTGCGCCAGCGCGCCGGCCAGGCCGACGAGGCTGCCCGACGCGCTGGCGGCGATCGCGCCAAGCGCGCCCACCTTCAGCGCCGAGCGGAGTCCGCGCTTCAGCTCCGGCGCGAACTTCTTCACGTCGCCGATGATCTCGATGTACGCACGCCCCAGCGCCACGCCCCCAGCGTAGGCCAGTTTCTACGGTCGCAATCTCCCACTGCGGCCATATAGCCATACCTCTCGCGACCAAGGCGATCCCTTGACGTTGCACGAGCGGCGGCCGACGATCTGTGGGACGGGCAACAACGTGCAACTATCGCTGGGAGGCAGGGGCATGCGGTTAACGTTCTTGGGCAAGGAGTCGACGGGCGGGCAATCCCCCACGCTGTACGCCACGGACCGAGACAGCTACGTCGTGCAGGGCTGGAAGGTTGCCGATCCCACGATCCTCGCCCTAGAGACAGACCAGGAGACAGTCGTCGAGGTGCCCGCCCCACTGATGCGCCACCTGGCCAAGAACGGCCTCAACGGGGTAGTGACTCGGATCGAGGCGCCCATCCTCGACGTCACCACGGAAGGCAACTACATCATTCAGGGTGCGCGTGTAACCGACCAGGCCGCTCTCGCTCTAATGGACATCCCGGGCCATGAAACCTGTGTCGAGGTTCCCGCTCGCCAAATGCAGAACTTGGTGGCCAGCAGTCGATGAAACCCATCACCAGTGCCGAGTTCCGGTCCATGTTCCGCCCCGGCACCCGAGCGTGGCATTTGGAGCTGCGTGACGCGTACCACGTCGAGGACGAGGACGTTCCGTTCGACTTGTGGTTGCGCGGCATACCGGACGACTTTGCATGGCGGAGAGACTGGCTGTCCTTCATGAGCGAGGTGACGTCGGCAGGGACTGAAGTTCAGCGGCTGCGCGTTGTGACGGAGCCCCTGTCGGACTACATGCGCTGGGCGATGGAGCTGGACCCGGGCAACATCGAGGCCGGCGAGGAAGTCAGGTACCTTCCGCGTGCGCAGGTAGCCGAAGGCGCGCTGCCCGCCGAGGACTGCTGGCTCTTCAATGACCACCTGCTCGTCCTCAGCCTGTTCAAGCCGGATGGGCGTGGTGCCGGCTACGCCGTAGAGGACGATCCGGAGCAGCTGACCCTCTACCGGGCAACCCGTGACGACCTGTGGCCGCGTGCGGTTCCGTACGCCGAGTACCAGCCTGCAACGACGTGAGCACACCTGCCCGTCAGGCCCGGGAAGCGCTGGGGGTCAGGCTCAGGGACATCCGGCAGGACGCCGGCCTGACGGGCAGAGCGCTTGCCGCGGGCGCCGGTTGGCACTTCACGAAGGTCTCCAAGCTGGAGCACGGCGTCATCAACGCCTCCGAGGACGACGTACGCACGTGGTGCCGGCTGTGCGGGGCCGACGACCAGGTGGCGGACCTTGTCGCGGTCGTCCGGTCCATCGACGCCATGTTCGTCGAGTGGCGGCGGCTGCTCAAGTCCGGCACGCGGGCACGGCAACGGGAGAGCGTCCGCTTCGAGGCTGACACGAAGCTGTTTCGCGCATTCGAGCCGCAGTTCATTCCGGGACTCCTGCAGACAGCCGAGTACGCCGCCGCCATTCTCAGCACGTTCATCGACTTTCACGACCTGCCGGACGATGTGGAAGAAGGCGTCGCCGCGCGAATGGAGCGTCAGGGCATCCTCTACCGGGGCGACCATCGGTTCCACATGGTGTTCTGCCAGGCGGCCTTGACCCTGGGCGTCGCGCCTCCCGACGTGCTCGCCGGTCAACTCGATCGGCTGCTCGCCCTTTCGGCCCTCCCCCGCGTTCACCTGGGTGTCATTCCCACCCGCGCCGCACACGGCTTTCTCCCCATGCACGGGTTCTGGATCCTCGACGCGAAGACCGTCCTCGTCGAAACCATCTCCGCAGAACTCAAGCTGACCCAGCCCCGGGACATCGCCGTCTACAGTCGGGCCTTCGAACGGCTCGCCGGGTCAGCCGCCTACGGCCGAGAAGCGCGGGCCCTCATCACGGGAGCGCTCCGGGATCTAGACGACGACGCGAGTTGATGCAACATCGTGCAACATCCTCGCACGCCATCGGCGGCCGCCCATACGGTCGCAGGTGGGCGTGATGCACAGTGACCGCTCGATCACTGATGAACGCCCGGGTCCAGAGAAGGCTGGGGGCTACTCGTGGTCGTTCTATCTACTGGTCGGGGAAAATCACACAGCGGCAGGTCCGGGACCGCCTCGGCAGGCCGCTTGGGTTCCCCTCCACCTCGGGAACAACTCGTGGTCCCGCCCCCGCCGCCCGGCGAGGCGGTCCCCGGCTACGGCTACGTCGTCCTCACCCCCGGCGAGCGGCTGACCGTCGCCGGCCACATGCTCGCCCTGCACGAGCCCAACGGCCCGGTCATCCGCGTCGGCCTCGCCTGGCCGTTCATCGCCGTCAACCACCGCAGCTGCGAGTGGTGCCACAACCCGTGGCCGTGCAACGCTGCGAGCTGGGCGGAGCAGGTCCAGGTTGACGCCTACGGGTGGGCGCTGTGACCCGCGTCGGCCGGCACCGCCAGCGCACCCGGTGGGGCCAGGGCCGCAACCAGAGCCACCGGGCGTCGGAACCCGAACCGACGCCCGGTCCCCCGGCCCCGGCCCTGGCCCGGCCGCGCACCCAGCCCGCCTGGAACGCCCCCACCCGCATCGACTGGCGTGCGGCGACCCTGCTGCTCACCCCCGCCCAGCGGTACCGCGCGAACGGAGGCCGCAGGTGAACGACGGACCCGGTGCCCGGCTGCTGTCCGGCACCTCCCTGTGCGGGCGACGCGCTGCCTGGACGAACACCGCCCGCCCGCCGCGCATGGCCGCCAGCACCGACCCGTACCTGCTGCGCACCCTGCTGTGGTGCGGCCCCTGCGACGTGCCCATGCACCCCCACCCGGGGCGCGGCCAGCGCACCTACAAGTGCGGCCAGGGCTGCCGCCGCATCGAGCTGCCCGCCGAGGCCATCGAGTCGGTCACATGGACCGCCGCCGAGCGCCGCGCCCACCTCGCCGCGATCCGCGCGCCCTTCCGCGCGTCCGTGCTGGAGCAGCTGCTGGTCAAGGTGGTCGTCGTCGCCGACGCCCCCGACGACCTGAGCTTCATCTGGCGCACCTGAGCCCGCCCGCCGCATCGAGCGGCCGGCGACCACAACAAGGAGCAGCACCGTGGACCCGAGACAGCGCCCGATCGGCCAATGGTTCAAGTCCAGCAAGTCCGGCCCCAACTGCGACAACTGCGTCGACGTCCGCTTCCTCGGCGGCGGCGACGTCGAGCTGCACAACAGCCGCGACCCGCAGGGCCCGACCCGCGTCTTCGACGCGGGCGAGTGGGACGCCTTCATCGCCGGCGCGAAGGCGGGCGAGTTCGACCTGCCCGCGCACGCCCGCTGACCCGGGCGCCGGCCCCAACGTCGTGGCCGGCCCCCGCACGACCCCCGCCGGTCGCCGCTGTCCGCGCAGCGGCGGCCGGCGGGCCTGCTTCCGGCCCCGCACCCGTCACCCCGGCCCGCTACCGTAAACACCACTGTCCCCCGACAGCTCGATCCACGCTGCCGGGAGGACAACCAGTGGACATCATCAGCCGCGCCGAATGGGGCGCCCGCGCCCCGGAGTCACGCTCCACCGTGCCCTGGTCCAAGCGGACCGTCTTCATGGGCCACTACTCCGCCGCGAGCGCGACGCAGACCCCCCGCCAGATCCAGGACTTCCACATGCGGGTCCGGGGCTGGATCGACGTTGGCTACAACTTCCTCATCAACTCGATCACCGGCCACATCTACGAGGGCCGCGGGTGGACGACGCTCGGCGCGCACTGCGCCGGCCACAACACCGAGGCGATCGGCGTCTGCATCATCGGCAAGGACCAGGCCGGCAAGCAGGACGTCTCCGACGCCGCCCGCCGCGCCTTCAAGTGGCTCTACGACGAGGCCAACGACCGCAAGGGCCGGCGGCTCACGCTGCTCGGGCACCGCGACCGCGGGTCCACCGAATGCCCCGGCGACGAGATCTACGCCTGGCTCAAGGCGGGCCTGCCCACCGTCGGGTCGACGCCGGCCCCGCAGCCGAAGCCGCCGGCCGGCTCCAAGCCCGCGCCCGGCACGCCGATCGCCTTCCCCCTGCCCGCCGGCTGGTACTTCGGCCCGGCGTCCGGCCCCGACTACTCCGTCTCCGGCGCGCACGAGCGCTACTTCCGGGGCCGCACCGACCGCGCCTGGCTGCGCGAGTGGGCCACCCAGCTCGGCCGGCGCGGCTGGTCGATCGGCAAGGGCAAGCGGTGGCTCGGCGGCGCCGGCAACGACGGCATCTACGGCCCCGAGTACCGCGCGCTCGCGCTCGCGTTCCAGGACGACCAGGGCCTCCGCGAGGACGGGCTGATCGGCGTCAACACCTGGAACGCCGCTTTCCGCAACCCGGTGCGCTGAGCACCCAGCCGGTCCGGTGAGGGGGCAGGTAGGTGTGGCTGGGGGCGCAGATCGTCAGGGCCGCTGGCGGGGACGTCTCCGGTCTCACCGTCGCGGTGGGGGCCCTGGCGGTGCTGGCGACGCTGGTCACGGCGCTGCTCGGGTTCCGGGGCACCCTGCGCACCTCCGACGTGCAGCGGGAGGCCAACTTCGACCAGCGGGTCGACGCGCGGCTGCGGCTCGACGTGTTCGCCGCCGGCCTCGACCCGGACGAGCTGGGCAGGAGGTCGTCACGTGAGCCGCCACAGTGAGCCGCGACCGTACGGGCTGCTGACCGACCAGCCGGGGGTCGTCGTGCACAACCCCCGGCGGCAGCTCGCCAAGCTGCTGACGCTCTACGCCGTGCTGCCGCTGCTGTGCGCGGCGGCTGCGGCGTACATCGCCGTCACCCTGGCCAACGCCAGCATGGACCGCCGGGTGGCCGCGCTGGAGCAGGACCAGGCCCAGCGGCGGCAGGCCGCCGCCGCAGCGGACCAGGCGCGGGACGCCCGGCTGACCCAGACCCGCCGGGACCTGTGCGTCGTCCTGGACCGGTGGTGCCCCGGGACAGGCCCGTACAGGACCTGCGCCGGCGGTACGGGTGCACCGCCCCGGACCCGGCCCCGGCCCCGTCCCCGTCGGCGGGCCACCGCC
>NZ_JAEVHJ010000179.1:0-13571 GCF_016802855.1 Micromonospora sp. ATA51
GTGGTCGGCGCCCTGGTCGCCGAGGTACGCCGGCTGGCCGCCGAGACCGGGGAGGCCCCGCCGGCCGGGAAGCTGCCGCTGGGGCGAGGTCGAGCGACCCTCAACGCGGCGCTCTCCGACGCCGAGGTGGCCGAGCAGATCCGCTCCGGTCGGCTGCTCCGGGCCACCAGCTACGCCGGCTTCGGCGAGGTGCCCCGCCCCCAGCTGCGGCTGGTCACCGGGGGCGCGGAGGAACCCGCAGTACCGGACCGGGCGGCCGAGCGGGCCGAGACCCGGCGGACGCGCGACGAACGGGCGGCGGACCGGGCCGCCCGGGCCGAGCGGGCGAAACGCCGCCGGGAGCTGGACCGGGAGCTGGCCCGGGCCCGGACCGACCAGGAACGCGCCGAGGCGGAGCTGGCCGGCGCGGAGCGGTCCGCCCAGGACGGCGCGGTGGAGCTGGACCGGATCGAGGCCGAACTCGCCGAGCTGGAGCGCCGGCGGGCCGTCGCCGAGCAGGAGCTGAGCCGGGCCAAGCTGGCCCGCCGCGCCGCCGAGCGGGCGGTCACCGCGGCCCGCCGGCGCGCCGGTGAGGTCGAGGCCGCGGTGGAGGCGCTGGACGCCGAAGAGGGGGATGCCACCGGCGGCGGTCAGCAGGCAGACTGACCGGGATGGATGACCACGGTGGACGGACGGTGTCCGCGCTTCCCGCTGCGGTGTCCGGCGGATGACCCCCGAGCAGGTCGCCGCCGCCAGCAAGCCGCTGGTGCTGGAACTCGGGGAGGCGTTCAGCCGCTGCCCGGGGACCCTGCGCCGGGCCCGCCTGCTCGGCATCTCCGGCTGGGCGTTCTACATCACCGGCCGGGCCGGCGCGCTCGGCGACGTACGCGCCGAGACGGTCGCCGCCGCCCTCGGCTTCATCGCCCCCGACGCGGTCGCCGACGGCTGGGACGCCGCGGCCCGTACCGTCCGGCCGGTGGAGATCGCCGCGGCGAACCTGGCCGAGTGCTGCCGCTGGGGCGCCCAGCATCTCGGCGAGGCGCCGGGGACGGCCCGGCTGGTCGGGCTGCTGGAACGGATCGTCGACGCGGCGGACGCCAGCGGGATGCCGCTCTTCGCCGCCTGGCGGGCCATGCCGGTGCCGGACCGGTCGCCCGGCGCCCGGACGGCCGTCGGGCTGCTCCTGCTCCGTGAGCACTTCGCCGGGGCGTACCTGCTCGCCGTCCGGCCGCCGGGATGACCCCGCTGGAGGCGGTCCTGGCCGGGCCGGAGGGCGAGGCGGGCGCCGCCGCCTGCGGCTGGCCGCCGCCGTACCCGCCGGTGGGGCCGCTGGTCCGGCGGCGGCTCTGGGCCGAGGCGGTGACCGACCGGCTGGCCTCGTCGGCGTTCCGGGGGCTCGGCCCGGGCGAGGGGGCCGAGCTGCTCGACCTGCTCACCGCCACCCGGCTGCACCTGGGCCGGCGCGTCCCGGCCGCCTGACGGGTGCCGGCCGTGCGGACGTACGGGGCCGTGGTCCGCCGGCCTGGGCCAAAAATGGGCGGCGCGGTCGGCGGTCGGCCTGCCAGGATCGCGGCGTGACGCTCCCCGCCGGCTGGACGGCCCGCCGACCCACCCTGGACGACGTACCGGCGATCCTGAAGGTGGTGCACGCCGCCGACACGTTCGCCATCGGATATCCGGACTTCTCCGCCGAGGACGTGGCGGAGTGCCTGACCGCGCCGTACGTCGACCCGGCCGCGGACTCGTGGCTGGGCCTGGACCCGGAGGGCGGGGTCGTCGCCTGGGCGATCGTGGACAACCCGACCGACGTGGGGCGCGAGTTCGTCGAGGTGTACGTCGACCCCGAGCGCGGTCGCGAGCTGCGAGCTCCGCTGCTGGACCGGCAGCTGGCCCGGGTCGCCGAGCGGGCCGTCGAGCGTGGGCTGCCGGCGCTCACCGTCCGGTGCGCGGTGTACGAGCCGGAGCAGGAGTGGCGGCGGACCCTGCTCGACGCCGGGTTCACCCTCGGCAAGCGGTACGTGCGGATGAGCCGGTCACTGGCCGACCTGCCCGCCGGGCCGCCCGCGCCCCCGGCCGGCGTCACCGTCCGGCCGGTACGCCCCGACGACGAGGCGGAGCTGCGGACGTTCCACCGGATCTACGACACCGCGTTCCGCGACAGCCCCGACTACGAGCCGCGGAGCTACCACGTCTGGCGGGCGAGCCTCGGCGACGCCACCGACTGGGACGAGTGGTTCGTCGCCGAGGTGGACGGCGAACCGGCCGGCGTCCTCCAGTCCTCCCCGCAGGGCGTCGACCAGAACGAGGGCTTCGTCAAGAACCTCGCCGTGCTGCCCGAGCATCGGCGCCGGGGGGTGGGCGCCGCCCTGCTCCAGCACGCCTTCGCCCGGTACGCCGCCAAGGGGCGGGCCACCGCCGGCCTCGGGGTGGACCTGGCGAACCCGACCGCCCCGCTGTCCCTCTACCGGTCGGTCGGGCTGCGCGAGGTACGCGCGGTCGACATGTACCAGCTGGAGGTCAAGGCCGCCGGCTGACCGGCGCCCGGGTGTGGCATTGGCGACCCGGTCAGGGGTCGACGGGCGGCCCGACCGGGCACGGGAGCAGACTGGGAGCGTGCGATACGCGCTACGCCGACGCGGTGCCGGTGGGGCGGGACCGCAGCTCGGTGACGTAGTCGTCCGGCGCGCCCGCCTTCTCGGCCGCGTTCGCGATCTCCGACAGGTACCACGACGTCGGCAGGCCGCCCTCGTACCCGTCGAAGACGTAGACCCAGGCGGTCACGTCCCCGTCCAGCGTCGAGACGCGGACGGTGAGCTTGCGGTACGTCCCGGCGGTCACGCCCTCGAGCTCGTCGAGCTGCGCCGCGTCGTACGGGTGGATGTCGTAGAGCGCCACGAAGACCCGGTCACCCGGGGACTCGACGACGGTGCTGACCGAGCCCTCCCAGCCGATGACGTCCTCGCCGGCGAAGGTGAGCCGCCAGCCCTCCAGCCAGCCGATGCCCACCATCGGCGAATGCGGGCAGTAGGCACGCATCCGGGCGGGGTCCAGGTTTGAGCCGTAAGCGGCGTAATGACGCACGGCGATGACGATAGCCCGGCCGGCGGGTGGGGGAGAATACGACGGTGCGTGTCGAGCGCGTTGGGGAGAAGAAAGTCACTGTGAGCACTGACGAGGGGCGAGCGCTGTGAGCCAGATCGTGATCATCGGCGGGGGGCCGGCCGGGTACGAGGCGGCGCTGGTCGCCGCCCAGCTCGACGCCGATGTCACCGTGGTGGAGGCGGAGGGGGCCGGCGGCGCCTGCGTGCTCTCCGACTGCGTCCCGTCGAAGACCTTCATCGCCAGCTCAGAGGTGGTGACCGGCTACCGGGACACCGAGGAGTTCGGGGTGCACTCCGACGGGCTGGAGGCGGTCACCGTCGACGCCCGCGCGGTGCACGAACGGGTGAAGCGGCTCGCGCTGGCCCAGTCGGCCGACATCCACACCAAGCTGATCAAGGCCGGGGTGGAGTTCGTCGCGGGGACCGCCCGGCTCGGCGAGGACACCCTCGGCCACACCCACCGGGTGGTGGTGACCCCGGCCGACGGCGCCGAGGAGTATTCGATCGCCGCCTCCACCGTGCTGATCGCCACCGGCGCCACGCCCCGCCAGCTCCCCACCGCCGTCCCGGACGGCGAGCGCATCCTGACCTGGCGCCAGGTGTACGACCTGCCCGACCTGCCCGAGCACCTGATCGTGGTCGGTTCCGGCGTGACCGGGGCCGAGTTCGCCAGCGCGTACCTGGCCATGGGCGTCGAGGTCACCCTGGTCTCCAGCCGGGACCGGGTGATGCCGCACGAGGACGCCGATGCCGCGTCGGCCATCGAGCGGGTGTTCCGCAACCGGGGCATGAGCATCCTCAACAACTCCCGCGCGGACGCGGTCCGCCGCACCTCTGACGGGGTCGAGGTCGAGCTCTCCGACGGCCGCAAGGTGCACGGCACGCACGCGCTGATCGCCGTCGGCTCGATCCCGAACACCGCCAACCTGGGCCTCGCCGAGTACGGCGTGGAGCTGGCCCGGGGTGGCTACGTCACCGTCGACCGGGTGTCCCGGACCAACGTGCCCGGCGTCTACGCCGCCGGTGACTGCACCGGGGTGCTGCCGCTGGCCAGCGTCGCCGCCATGCAGGGCCGGATCGCGATGTGGCACGCGCTCGGTGAGGCGGTCCGGCCGCTGCGGCTGCGTACCGTCGCGGCGAACGTCTTCACCGACCCGGAGCTGGCCACCGTCGGCGTCTCGCAGGACGAGGTGGACGCCGGCAAGATCCCGGCCCGCCAGGTGATGCTGCCGCTCTCCGGCAACGCCCGGGCGAAGATGGCCGACCTGGCCGACGGCTTCGTCAAGCTCTTCTGCCGCCCGGCCAGCGGTCAGGTGATCGGCGGCGTGGTGGTGGCCCCCAAGGCCAGTGAGTTGATCCTGCCGATCACCATGGCGGTGGAGAACAACCTCACGGTCAACGAGCTGGCCCAGACCATCACCATCTACCCGAGCCTCTCCGGCTCCATCACCGAGGCCGCCCGCCAGCTGATGCTCCACGAACTGGAGTAGTCCCCGGGTCAGCGGAAGGCGTCGGCGTGGTCGGCGGCCCAGTCCGCGTACGGGCGGGCGGGGTGCCCGGTGATCCGCTCGACGGTGTCGGTGACCTGTTCGGGGTGGTCGACGAAGGCGGCCCAGCCGCGCAGGGCGATCTCGGCGAAGTCGGGATCGCCGAAGGCGGCGGCCAGCATCTGCCGGGCCTCCCCGAGCGGCATCTCCGACCAGCGCAGGTCCCGGCCGACGGCCCGGCCGATGGCGCGGACCTGCTCCTCCTGGGTCAGGGTCGCCGGCCCGCTGAGCAGATGCCGCGCGCCGCTGTGGCCGGCCGAGGTCAGCGCCGCGACGGCGACCTCGGCGAGGTCGCGCTCGTGGACCAGGGACCGGGCGGCCGCCCCGTACGGCCAGCGCACGACGTCGCCGGCCCGGATCTGGCCGGCCCACATCAGGGTGTTGGCGGCGAAGCCGACCGGGCGGAGGAAGGTCCACTCCGCGCCGGACGCCTCGACGGCCCGCTCCACGACGGCCCAGAACGACTCCGGCTGGTCGGCCGCGCCCGGCGCGGAGAGGTACACGATCCGGGTCGCTGTCGCGGCGATCAGGCAGGTCACCTCGGATGCGTGCTTCCGGGCCACCGCCGGGTCGGTGAAGGGCCAGATCAGGAAGACCGCGTCGACGCCGGCCAGGTGGGGCGCGAGCGACGCCGGCTCGGCGAGGTCCCCGGCCACCACCTCGACCCCGGCGGGCAGGCCGGCCGTCGCCGGGGTCCGGCTCACCGCCCGGACCCGCTCGCCGCGGGCCACCAGCAGCGACACCACCTCCCGGCCGACCGTGCCGGTCGCCCCCGTCTCCAGGATCATCACGCCTCCTCGCCGCACCGGGCCGCCGTCGACCCCCGGGGCCACACGTTAGGAGTTGAAGCGGTGTTGAGGTCAACAGCACGGGCCGGCCGCGTCGCGTGGACGGCGGGTCGGCCGATCAGGGTCACCGCGACCACGGCGAGCACGCCGACCTCGGCGAGGATGAGCAGCCGTTCGGCGAGGCCGATCAGCACCCGGTCGCCCGGGTAGGCGGACCAGACCATGGCGCCGGCCAGGGCCAGGCTGGTCAGGGCGAGCCCCCGCAGCCAGGCGGCGCCGCGTCCGTCCAGGCGCCGCGCGAGCAGCCAGCCGGCCGGCGGCAGCGCGAGGAAGGCGACCACCGAGGCGTACCGGTGCAGGTAGGCGGCGGCGTCCATGGGCAGGCCGGGCTCGTTGGTCGGCACCAGCGCGGAGACCAGCAGCCCGGCGGTCCACGCCCCGAGCAGGACCGCCACCAGCGGGCCGGATCCCACGCCCTCCGGCCCGGCGGCCTCCGTCGTTCCGTCCGTCCGCCTCGCCCGACGCCGCCGGCCGGGGACGCGGCGGACCGGGATCAGGACGGCGGTGGCCGCGGCGAGCACCGCCATCGCCACGTCGATGACGCCGCCCCGGTCGGAGACGGCGAAGTCGCTGACGGTCAGCGACCACGGGTTGAGGTCGTCGTTCACCTCGAGGTGTCCGATCAGGGCGAGCACCGCCGCCAGGGCGATCCCGCCGAGGGCGAGCAGTCCGCGGGTCCGGGTTCCAGGCATGCCTCAGCCTGTCGCCGTGGGCACCCGAAGCGGATCCGGGACCGCCACCGACATCGATCCCCGGGACCACCCCTAGAGGTGGCCGACGACCGCGCCCGGTGCGCGGGGCGGACGGGTCAGTCGACCGGGACCTCGGGGCGGGTGTTGCGGGCGCTGATCGCGGTCATCGCCCAGCCCGCGCCGGCGAACCCGATCGCCGCCGCGCCGCCGATCAGCGCCAGCCGCCAGGCCGACTGGGTCAGCGCGGTGCCGCCCAGATGCCCGACCAGCGTCCCGTACGTCGCCCAGCCGGCCGCCGCGGCGGCCTCGTAGAGCAGGAAGAGTCGGTACGGGTAGCGGCTGCGCCCGGCGGAGAAGCAGGCCGCCATCCGGCCACCCGGCACGAACCGGCAGAGCAGGATCACCAGCGGCCCCGGTTCGCGCAGCCCCCGGGTGACCCGGCCGGCCATCCGGCGGGCCCGGCCCGGCATGGCGTGCCGGGCCGCCCGGCGGTCCGGGGCGCCCCGCCCGATCAGGTAGCAGGCCAGGTCGCCGGCGAAGACGCCGAGCGCGCCGACGGCGATGGTGAGCGGCAGGCTCAGTCCGCCGTAGACGGTCAGCGCACCGCTGGTGATCATGACGGCCTGGGTCGGGATGACCGGTATGAAGGCGTCGGCGACGAGCAGCGCCAGCAGCGCGAGGTACGCCCACGTCGGCGACGCGACGTCAGTGATGAGTTCGGGCACGACTGCCACCTCGCCGGTTTCCCCCGATTGCCTGCACCGAGCCTGACGGCGTGTCCGGCGTCACCTGGCGGGGCCCTGGCCGGTGGTGACTGCTGACACGGCAGGGCCACTGAGTGACAACGACCCGGCGCCGTCCGGTGTGACGGGCCGTCGGCGTGGCGCGCGGCGCGGCGGCGGGCGGCGGATCCGCCGTCGTCGGCGTACCGTTGTCGGCGCGCGGCTCCACGGACGTCGGGTCCCCCGTTCCTGACGACCGGGCCGCCGCGGGTCGCCGGCAGGTCCCGTGCCGGCGACCGCCCCCTTTCTCCGGTCGCCCGTGCCGTCTTCTCCCCGGGTGCCCGCGCCCTCGACGACACCGCGAAATCCGAATGCGCGGCACGTCGACGCCCGCGTACCGTCGCCGCATGCGCAGCGCGGTGGTGACCACGACGCCGGGAGTCCCCGGCGTGCCGCGCTGACGTAACCGTCCACCAGGCCCCGGGGCGAACCGCCCCGGGGCCGCGTGGCGTTCCGGGCCGCGTCGCCTCCGGGTCGTACCCGATCAAGGAGAGCGACATGATCGACCACCGCAGGCTGGGCCGGGAGCTGGAGCTGTTCGTCTCCGACCCGCTCGCGGGCGCCGGCCTGCCCATCTGGCTGCCGGCCGGCGCCGCCGCCCGGCACGCCGTCGAGGAGTACGTCCGCGACCTGGAGCGCCGAGCCGGCTACCGGCACGTCTACTCGCCGCCGCTGGGCAAACGGGAGCTGTTCGAGCTCTCCGGCCACCTGGGCTACTTCGCCGACGACATGTTCCCGCCGATGCGGCTGAGCGCCGACGACGAGTTCGTGCTCCGGCCGGCGCTCTGCCCGCACCACGCGTTGGTGTTCTGCGCCCGGGGCCGCTCCTACCGGGAGCTGCCGCTGCGGATCGCGGAGCTGGGCGGGATGTACCGGGCGGAGCGCTCCGGCGTGCTGGGTGGCCTGTCCCGGGTCCGCGCCATCTCGTTGAACGACGCGCACAACTTCTGCGCCCTGGACCAGGTCGGCGACGAGGTACGCGAGATCCTGCGGCTGATCCGCGAGGCGCACGCTGCGCTCGGCGTACGACCGGCCGGGTTCCGGCTGTCGCTGCGCGGGCCGGGGGAGAAGTACGTCGGGGACGACGCCGCGTGGGCGCGGGCCGAGGACCTGCTCCGCGCCGCGCTCGACGGGGTGGACTTCACCGAGGCGCCCGGCCAGGCGGCCTTCTACGGACCGAAGATCGACATCCAGATCGTCGACGCCGCCGGCCGGGAGTCCACCATCTCCACCATCCAGCTCGACTTCGACAAGCCGGAGAAGTTCGACCTGTCGTACACCGACGCGGACGGGTCGCGGCGGCGGCCGGTGCTGGTGCACCGGAGCCTGGTCGGCAGCATGGAGCGGCTGTTCGCGTACCTGATCGAGGTGCACGCGGGCGCCTTCCCGGCCTGGTACGCCCCGGTGCAGCTGGTGCTGCTCCCGGTCGATCAGGGGCAGGTCGAGCCGGCCGTCGACCTGGTCCGCCGGGCCGAGGCGGCCGGGCTGCGGGCCGAGGTCGACGTGGCCGGCTCGTTGGCGCCCGGATCCGCGACGCGGCCGCCGCCGGGTCCCGTACGTCGGGGTGGTGGGCCCCCGGGAGGCGGCCGGCGGCGCGGTCTCGCTGCGGCTGCGCGACGTTCGCGCGCTGGCCCCGATGCCCGTCGCCGACGCCCTCGGGCTGATCGGGAAGGTGGTCGCCGGGCGCTCGGCCGGCCTGCTCCCGGCGGACTGACCCGGCGACTCCCGGCCCACGCCGTCGCGGCGCCGGCCGCTCGTGGCCGGCGGACCGGGCGTCCGCCGACCGGGTGCCCGCCGCTCCCGTCCCGGCAGGACGGGAGCCGGTGTCGGGCCGGATCCCTCGCTCATCGTCAGTTCCCGGCCGTCGCCGGCTCGGCGAGCGCGTCGGCCTCGTCGGCCACCGCCTCGGTGAACTGGGACCGGTACATCCGGGCGTAGGCCCCGTCGGCGGCGAGGAGCTGGTCGTGGCTGCCCTGCTCCACGATCCGGCCGTTCTCCATCATCAGGATCAGGTCGGCGTCGCGGATGGTGGAGAGCCGGTGGGCGATGACGAAGCTGGTCCGGTCCGACCGCAGCGCGGCCATCGCCCGCTGGAGCAGGACCTCGGTGCGGGTGTCCACCGAGCTGGTCGCCTCGTCCAGGATGAGCAGCGACGGTTCGGCCAGGAACGCCCGGGCGATGGTGATGAGCTGCTTCTCGCCGGCGCTGACGTTGCTGCCCTCCTCGTCGATGACCGTGTCGTACCCGTCGGGGAGGCTGCGGACGAACCGGTCCACGAAGGTGGCCCGGGCGGCGGCCAGGATCTCCTCCTCGGTGGCGTCCGGCCGGCCGTAGGCGATGTTGTCCCGGATGGTGCCGCCGAAGAGCCAGGTGTCCTGGAGCACCATGCCGATCCGTCCGCGCAGCTCGTCCCGGGGCATGCTGGTGACGTCCACGCCGTCCAGGGTGATCCAGCCCGCGTCCAGCTCGTAGAACCGCATGATCAGGTTGACCAGGGTGGTCTTGCCGGCGCCGGTCGGGCCGACGATCGCCACGGTGTGACCCGGCTCGGCGACCAGCGACAGGTCGTCGATCAGCGGCTTGTCCGGGTCGTACCGGAAGGAGACGTGGGCGAACTCGACCCTGCCGGTGACCCGGGGCGGGGCGACCTTGTCCGGGGTCTGCTCCTCGGCGTCGAGCACCGCGAAGACCCGCTCGGCGGAGGCCACCCCGGACTGGAGCAGGTTCGCCATCGAGGCGACCTGGGTGAGCGGCTGGGTGAACTGCCGCGAGTACTGGATGAACGCCTGCACGTCGCCGAGGCTCATCGACCCGGAGGCCACCCGCAGCCCGCCGACCACGGCGATCGCGACGTAGCTGAGGTTCCCGACGAACATCATCGCCGGCATGATGATCCCGGAGATGAACTGGGCCCCGAAGCTGGCCCGGAACAGCTCCTCGTTCTTGGCCGCGAAGGCGGCCTGCACCTCGCGCTGCCGGCCGAAGACCTTGACCAGCTCGTGGCCGGTGTACGCCTCCTCGATCTGGCCGTTCAGCTCGCCGGTGTGCTTCCACTGGGCGATGAACCTGCGCTGCGACCGCTTGGCGATCTGCTGCGTGACGAGCACCGACAGCGGCACCGCGACCAGCGCGACGAGCGCCAGCAGCGGCGAGATCCAGAACATCATCGCCAGCACGCCGACCACGGTCAGCAGCGAGGTGAGCAGTTGGCTGAGCGTCTGCGACAGGGACTGCGAGATGTTGTCGATGTCGTTGGTGACCCGGCTGAGCAGTTCGCCTCGGGGCTGCCGGTCGAAGTAGGGCAGCGGCAGCCGGTGGAGCTTCTCCTCCACCTCGGCGCGCAGCCGCAGCACGGTCCGCTGCACCACCCCGTTGAGCAGCCAGCCCTGCCACCAGATCAGCACGCTGGCCGCCAGGTAGAGCGCCAGGGCCAGGAGAAGCACCCGGCCGAGGGCGGTGAAGTCGATCCCGGCGCCCGGCACCACGTCCATTCGGGCGAGCATGTCGGCGTAGTTGTCGTTGCCGGCCGCCCGGGCCGCCGCCGCGGCCTGCTCCGTGCTGGTCCCGGCGGGCAGCTGCCGGCCGATCACCCCGCTGAAGATCAGGTCGGTGGCGTGGCCGAGGAGCTTCGGCCCGATGACGCTGAGCCCGATGCTCGCCACGGCGAGCGTGATCACCGCGGCCAGCTGAAGCCGGTGCGGCCGCAGCCGCCTCAGCAGCCGCCGGGCCGACGGCCCGAAGTTCATCGACTTCTCGGCCGGCATCGCGGCGCCCATCCACGGCGGGCCGCCGGGGCGCCGCCCGGCGGGCGGCAGCCGCTTCGGCGTCGTCGCCTCCGGGCCCTGCTTCTGATCCGGTACGACCCTGCCGTCCCGCGGGCCGAGCTGTCTGTTCGGCCCGCTCACGCCGGCACCTCCGCCGTCTGCTGGGACGCCACGATCTCGGCGTACGTCGGGCAGCGCTCCAGCAGGTCCTCGTGTCGTCCCATGCCGACGACGCCCCCGTCCTCGAGCACGATGATCTGGTCGGCGTCGACGATCGTGGAGACCCGCTGGGCCACGATCACCACCGCCGCGTTCGCGGTGACCGGCTTCAGCGCCGCGCGCAGCCGGGCATCGGTGCCGAGGTCGAGCGCCGAGAACGAGTCGTCGAAGAGGTAGATCTCCGGCCGGCGGACCAGAGCCCGGGCGATCGCCAGCCGCTGCCGCTGACCGCCGGAGACGTTCGTGCCGCCCTGGGCGATCGCGGCGTCCAGCCCGCCCGGCATCTCGGCCACGAAGTCGCGGGCCTGGGCGATCTCCAGCGCCGCCCACAGCTCTGCGTCGGTGGCGTCCGGGTTGCCGTACCGCAGGTTGCTGGCCACCGTTCCGCTGAACAGGTACGGCCGCTGCGGCACCAGCCCGATCCGGCGCCACACCTCGTCCGGTTCCAGCAGCCGCACGTCCACCCCGTCGACCAGCACCGCGCCGGCGGTCGGGTCGACCAGCCGGGGGATCAGGGTGAGCAGGGTGGTCTTGCCGGCGCCGGTGGCGCCGATGATGGCCGTGGTCCGGCCGGGGCCGGCCCGGAACGAGATGTCGTGCAGGACCGGCGCGCTGGCCCCGGGGTACTGGAAGGCGACGCGGCGGAGCTCCAGCTCGGCGTTCCTGGTCATCGCGATCAGCGGGTCAGCCGCCGGCACCACCGACGACTCGGTGTCCAGCACCTCGACGATCCGTTCGGCGCAGACCGCCGCGCGCGGCACCATCATCAGCATGAAGGTGGCCATCATGACGGCCATCAGGATCTGCATCAGGTACTGCAGGAACGCGGTCAGCGCGCCGATCTGGATCTGGCCGGCGTCGACCCGCTGCGCGCCGAACCAGAGCACCGCGACGCTGGAGACGTTGAGCACCAGCATGATCACCGGGAAGATCAGGGCCATCAGCCGGCCGACCCGCAGCGCCGTCGCGGTGAGGTCGGCGTTGGCGACGCCGAACCGCTCCGTCTCGTACGGCTCGCGGACGAACGCCCGGATCACCCGGATGCCGGTGATCTGCTCGCGCAGCACCCGGTTGACCGTGTCGATCCGGGTCTGCATCTCGCGGAATCCCGGCACCATCCGCCGGACGACCAGGCCCAACATGATCGCCAGCACCGGCACGCAGACCAGCATCAGGCGGGAGAGCGCGAGGTCCTCCCGCAGCGCCATCACCACCCCGCCGACGCACATGATCGGCGCGGCGACCAGCATGGTGCAGCTCATCAGCACGAGCATCTGCACCTGCTGCACGTCGTTGGTGTTGCGGGTGATCAGCGACGGCGCGCCGAACCGGGCGACCTCGCGGGCCGAGAAGCGGTTGACGTGCTCGAAGATGGTCGCGCGGACGTCCCGCCCGAACCCCATCGCGGTCCGCGCGCCCAGGTAAACCGCGGCGATCGAGCAGGCGATCTGGAGCAGGCTGACCACCAGCATCCAGCCGCCCGTACGCATGATCTGGTCGGTGTCGCCGAGGGCCACACCCCGGTCGATGATGTCGGCGTTGAGGCTCGGCAGGTAGAGCGAGGCCATCGTGCCGACGAACTGGAGCACGACCACGGCCGCGAGCAGCCGGCGGTACGGGCGCAGCTCGTGGCGGAGCAGGCGGATCAACATGGACGGCTCCCCGGCGTCTCGGCGGCGGAATCCTGCGCTGGGTTCAACCGACCGACCTCCCCGTCGGACATGCTCGTGATGAGTTCAGTGAGGAACTCCCGGATCACCGCCTTCTTCGCCGGGTCGGCGTCGACGGAGGTGAGCGGACGGTCGCTGTGGATCAGGTCGGTGAGGTGCTGGGCGTGCCGGCGGCCCTTGTCGGTCAGGGTCAGTTGCACGGTGCGGCGGTCGGCGGCGTCCCGGCGACGCTCGACGAAGCCGTCGCGTTCGAGGGTGTCGACGATGCCGGTGAGGGTGGCGGGCCGGACGAAGCACCGTTCGGCGACCTCCCGGTGGGTGGTGTCGCCGACGCGGCTCAGGATGAACAGCACCCGCATGCCGGCCGAGGTGAGCCCGTGGTGCTCGGCCAGGTAGCGCCCCCAGTGCTGCTCGACGACATGGCCGGCGATGGCGAGCAGTCGACCGAGCGGCGCGTGCTGGAGCATGTCGGGGAAGCGGACGAGCGGTTCCATCTTCACAGCCGTCAGGTTAGCCACCAGATCGTCAGGGGCCAAACTAATTCCCGACACATTATCTTGTCGTTGGCAAGATATGCTGCGGCGCATGACGGCGAACCGCGGATACCACCACGGCGACCTACGGCGGGCCCTGCTCGCCGCCGCGGTCGAGGCGATCGGCGAGTCCGGGCCGGCCGCACTGAGCCTGCGCGACCTGGCCCGTCGGGCGGGCGTCTCGCACGCCGCGCCCGCGCACCACTTCGGCGACAAGGCCGGCCTGCTCACCGCGCTCGCCGTCGAGGGCTTCGACCTGCTCGCCGAGGCGCTCGGCCGGGCCGGCGACGACCTGCTCGAGATCGGCGTGGCGTACGTCCGCTTCGCGGTCGACCACCGCGCCCACTTCGAGGTGATGTTCGCGCCGGGGCTCTACCGGGCCGACGACCCCGAGGTGGCCGCCGCGCGCGCCCGGGGCCGGGGCGGCGCTGCGCGG
>NZ_JAEVHJ010000180.1:0-13438 GCF_016802855.1 Micromonospora sp. ATA51
TCGTCGGTGGCGGGCCCGGCGTCGCCGTCGGCCGCGGACTCGGCGGGCGCGGCCGGCTTCTCGTCGTCCGCCGCCCGGGTGTCGTCGGTCCCGGCGGCGTCGGCGCCCGTGGGCGGCCCGGCGGACGGTGGTACGGGCTCGTGGGTGACCGCCGGATCCCGGTCCGTGACCAGGTTGCCCCCGTCGGCCGGCCGGTCTGCTCCCGGCTGCGGCTCCGGCATCGCGGCAATCTCCTCTCGCGCCGGTTGCGAGGTTAGTACCGGAGTGCCACCGCCGCCCAACCCGCCCGCCGCCGGGCCGGGCGGCCGGGTCGACCGGCGGCCCGGCGCGCGCCACCGGCGGTGTCCGGAGGAGGACGCCTAGTCTCGGCGCATGTCCGCATCGGGCGAGGCCGCCGGCACGCCGCCGGTCAGCGACATCGGCAGGCTGACCGGGTTCAGCGACGGGGTCTTCGCCATCGTCATCACCCTGCTGGTGATCGAGCTCCGGGTGCCCGCCCACCGGCCGGGGGAACTGCTCGCCGGCCTGGTCGAGGAGGCCCCGGCGTACGTCGCCTTCCTGCTCTCCTTCGGCTACGTCGGGGTGATCTGGCTCAACCACCACATGCTGCTGCGGCTGGTCCGGGGCACCACGCTCGGCCTGAACTGGATCAACCTCTGGCTGTTGCTCGGCGTGGTGGTCATCCCGTTCCCGACCGCAGTGCTCGCCGCCGCCTTCGCCCACGACGGGAACGACCACGACCGGCGGGTGGCCGTGCTGCTCTACGCGCTGGCCGCGGCGGCGATGTCCGCACCCCTGGCTCGCCTTCTTCAGTTACCTGCGCCGGCATCCGGCGCTGCTGGGGGAGGGAATCTCCGTGGCGCACGTCGCCGCCCAGCGGGCCCGCCCGGTCACCGGGATGGCGCTCTACCTGCTCAGCGGCGCGCTGGGTTGGTTCGTCAGCCCGGTGCTCGGAGTGATCGGCATCGTGGTCATGATCGCCTATCACGCGCTGACCAGCGAGGGCGTCCGCCGGGGTCGGCCGCGCCGCCGCTGACCGCCGGCGGTCCGGTTCCTCCCGCCTTGGGCGACCGGGCCGGCGGGCGGTGCGGCGCGGTGCCCGGCGGACGGGCGCGTACCCTTGGGCTTCATGAGCGTCCCGTCCACGACGCCGCGCCCCGCCGCGGCCAACTCCGTCTGGCCCCAGCTTGAGCCGCTGCTGCCCCAGGTGACCAAGCCCATCCAGTACGTCGGTGGGGAGCTGGGTGCGGTGGTCAAGGACTGGGACGCGGCGGTCGTCCGCTGGGCGCTGATGTATCCCGACGCGTACGAGGTGGGCCTGCCAAACCAGGGCGTGCAGATCCTCTACGAGGTGCTCAACGAGCTGCCCGACGTGCTCGCCGAGCGGACGTACGCGGTCTGGCCGGACCTGGAGAAGCTGATGCGCGCCCACGGCGTGCCGCAGTTCACCGTCGACGCACACCGCGCGGTACGCGACTTCGACGTGTTCGGCGTCTCGTTCTCCACCGAGCTGGGCTACACCAACCTGCTCACCGCGATCGACCTGGCCGGCATCCCGATGCTGGCTGCCGACCGCACCGACGCCGACCCGGTGATCGTGGCCGGCGGGCACGCCGCGTTCAACCCGGAGCCGATCGCCGACTTCGTCGACGCCGCCGTGCTCGGCGACGGCGAGGAGGCGGTCCTGGAGATCACCACGATCGTCCGGGAGTGGAAGGCCGAGGGTTCCCCGGGTGGCCGGGACGAGCTGCTGCTGCGGCTGGCCCGCACCGAGAGCGTCTACGTGCCGCGCTTCTACGACGTCGACTACCTGCCCGACGGCCGGATCCAGCGGGTCGTGCCGAACCGGGCGGACGTGCCGTTCCGGGTGCACAAGCGCACGACGATGGACCTGGACGCCTGGCCGTACCCGAAGAAGCCCCTCGTCCCGCTCGCCGAGACGGTCCACGAGCGGTACGCGGTGGAGATCTTCCGGGGCTGCACCCGGGGCTGCCGGTTCTGCCAGGCCGGCATGATCACCCGTCCCGTGCGGGAGCGGTCGATCACCACGGTCGGGCAGATGGTGCGCGAGGGGCTGGAGTTCTCCGGCTTCTCCGAGGTCGGCCTGCTCTCGCTCTCCTCGGCCGACCACTCCGAGATCGGTGACATGTGCTCGGGCCTGGCCCAGCAGTACGAGGGCACCAACGTCTCGCTGTCGCTGCCGTCGACCCGGGTGGACGCGTTCAACATCGACCTGGCCCAGGAGCTGTCCCGCAACGGGCGGCGGACCGGCCTGACCTTCGCCCCGGAGGGCGGGTCGGAGCGGATCCGCAAGGTCATCAACAAGATGGTGTCGAAGGAAGACCTCATCCGCACCGTGGTCACCGCGTACACCAACGGCTGGCGGCAGGTGAAGCTCTACTTCATGTGCGGCCTGCCCACCGAGACCGACGAGGACGTCCTCGAGATCGCCGACATGGCGCACGAGGTCATCAAGGCCGGCCGGGCGGCCACCGGCAGCAAGGACATCCGCTGCACGGTCTCCATCGGCGGGTTCGTGCCGAAGCCGCACACCCCGTTCCAGTGGGCGGCGATGGCGCGGCCGGAGGTCATCGACCACCGGCTCAGGCTGCTCAAGCAGGCGATCAACGCCGACCGCTCGCTCGGCCGGGCGATCGGCTACCGGTACCACGACGGCGAGCCCTCGCTGATCGAGGGCCTGCTCAGCCGCGGTGACCGTCGGGTCGGCGCGGTGATCCGCAAGGTCTGGGAGAACGGCGGCCGGTTCGACGGCTGGAGCGAGCACTTCTCGTACCAGCGCTGGGTGGACGCCGCCGCCGAGGTGCTGCCGGCCTTCGGCGTGGACCTCGACTGGTACACCACGCGGGAGCGCGAGGAGTTGGAGGTCCTGCCCTGGGACCACCTCGACTCGGGTCTCGACAAGGACTGGCTCTGGCAGGACTGGCAGGACTCGCTGTCGGAGTACGAGCAGGACGACTGCCGATGGACCCCGTGCTTCGACTGCGGCGTCTGCCCGTCCATGGACACCGAGATCCAGATCGGCCCGACCGGGAAGAAGCTCCTCCCGCTGACCCCGATCGGCGGTTCCGGCCTGAAGGTCCCGTCCGGCACCCAGCAGTGACCGTCTTCCCGCAGTGACTTCATGATCAACCGGTCCTGACCCCGAGGAGCACGACGATCAGCAAGAAACCACAGCCGGAGGGCGGGCAGGCGCCCGTCGTCCAGCGCGTCCGGATCCGGTACGCCAAGCGCGGACCGCTGCGGTTCACCTCGCACCGGGACTTCGCCCGGGCCTTCGAGCGCGCCCTGCGCCGGGCCGGGGTACCGATCGCCTTCTCCCAGGGCTTCACCCCGCACCCGAAGATCTCGTACGCCAGCGCCGCGCCCACGGGCGTGGCCAGCGAGGCCGAGTACCTGGAGATCGGGCTCCGCGAGCCGGTCGACCCGGACCGGTTGCGGGCCGCCCTGGACGCCGCGCTCTCGCCGGGACTCGACGTGCTCGACGCGGTGGTGGCCGGTGGCGGCAGCCTCGCCGACCGGATCGAGGCCTCCCGCTGGCGGATCGAGCTGCCCGAGGTCGGCCCGGCGCTGGCGGAGCAGGCGGTGGCTGCCTTCCGCGCCGCCGAGGAGATCCAGGTCGAGCGGATGACCAAGCAGGGGCGACGGACCTTCGACGCGCGTTCCGCGGTCATCGGCATCGATGTCGTACCCGCGTCCGAGACGCCTTCCGGGGCACCGGCCGTACCGTGTGCGATACTCGAACTGGTCGTGCGGCAGGTCACCCCGTCCGTACGGCCCGATGACGTCCTTTCCGGCCTCCGCGTGGTGGCCGCCTTGGAGCCGCCGGTCTCCCCGAAGGTGATCCGGCTGGCGCAGGGCACGCTGACCGCGCAGGGCGAGATCGTGGATCCGTTGGATGCGGATCGCGACGGGGCAGCCATCGGTGAGCACTGACCGACGGTTGGTGTTCCAAGCAGGCAGACTTCGGCGGTCGCGCACCTCGCGCGCCCGGCGGAAACACTTTTGCGGCGACCCTGCGTGGCAGCGCTCACCCGCGCCCGGGGCAGCCAGAACTGGAGAACGTCCATGCTCGAGAACGAGCCCGAGGGCGGCGAACGGACCGGCTCACAGCCGGCCGGCGACACCGCCGACACCAGCGCCGACAGCACCGCCGAGGTCCGGCCGCCGGCCCGCAAGCGGACCAGCCGCCGCAAGGCCGCCCCGCTGAACCAGCCGGAGCAGACCGAAGCGCCGGCCGAGCGCCCACCGACGCCGGCACGACCACCGGCGAGTCGCCCCAGGCCGAGGTGTTCGCCCCGGTCGCGGGTGAGCTGGAGGCCGCCCCGAAGACCCCCCGACGCCGCCGGAAGGCGACCACCGCCAAGGCGGTCGAGGAGCCCGTGGTCGCCACCGCCGCGGAGGAAGACTCCGCGGAGGCCGTCCCGCCGGTCAAGGTGACCCGCACCCGGCGCCGGAAGGCCGTCCCGCCAGCGGCCGAGGCCGCGCCGGCCGAGCCGGAGGCCGCCGCCGAGGAGGAGGCCGCCGAGCCGGCCGAGGCCGAGGAGGAGACCTCGGTGGCGGAGAACGCCGCGGAGCCGACGCCGACCGAATCGGGTACCGCCGAGATCCCGCCGGCTGCCGAGGCCGCCACCGCGCCGCCGACCGGAGCCGAGGACCGCACCGGCGACGTCGCGCCCGGCGCGGCCGTCCCGGGCGAGCAGCCCGCAGAGCAGCCTGAGCCGCGGACCCGCCGGCGGCGGGCCGCGCTCTCCGCGCCGACGGTGCTCTTCATGGCGCCGGCAGCCGGAGGAGGCGCCGGTCGTCCGGGCCACCGCGCCGCGCCCGCAGCCGAGGAGCCGGCCGAGGAGCCCGTGGAGACCGGCCGCCGCCGTCGCGCGCTCGCCGCGAGGTGGAGCCGGTCGAGGTCGAGGTCGAGGTCGACGAGGAGCCCGCCGTCGAAGCCGAGGAGATCGGCGAGGCGGAGGACGAGGACGAGGAGTCGGCCGCGGCCCGTCGCCGTCGCCGTCGCGGACGCCGCGGCCGCGGCGCGGCAAGGGTGGCGCGGAGGACATCGAGGACGAGGAGGCCGAGGAGGCCATCCAGGCCGAGAGCGCCGAGGCCGAGGCCGAAGAGGCCGAGGAGGAGGAGGGCGAGGGCGACGGGATGACCCGCCGCCGGCGCCGCCGTCGTCGTCGGGGCGCCGGCGAGGTCGAGACCGCCGCCGAGGACGGCGTGCCCACCGTGGTCAAGATCCGCGAGCCGCGCCGGGCCGTCGACGAGGTGCAGGGCGTCTCCGGCTCGACTCGGCTGGAGGCCAAGCGGCAGCGCCGCCGGGACGGCCGGGAGCAGCGGCGTACCCGGCCGCCGATCCTGAGCGAGTCGGAGTTCCTGGCCCGCCGGGAGGCGGTCGACCGGGTGATGGCGGTCCGCCAGCGCGGCGACCGGACCCAGATCGCGGTCCTCGAGGACGGCGTGCTGGTCGAGCACTACGTCACCCGCAACTCCTCCGGCACCATGGCCGGCAACGTCTACCTCGGCAAGGTGCAGAACGTCCTGCCCAGCATGGAGGCGGCCTTCGTCGACATCGGGCGCGGCCGCAACGCCGTGCTCTACGCCGGCGAGGTCAACTGGGACACCAGCGGCCTGGAGGGTCGGGCCCGCTCCATCGAGCAGGCGCTCCGCTCCGGCGACTCGGTGCTGGTGCAGGTCACCAAGGACCCGATCGGGCACAAGGGCGCCCGGCTGACCAGCCACATCGCGCTCTCCGGCCGGCACCTGGTCTACGTGCCCCACGGCAACGCCTCCGGCATCAGCCGGAAGCTGCCGGACACCGAGCGCAAGCGGCTGCGCGACGTGCTCAAGAAGCTGGTCCCGGACGGCGCGGGCGTGATCGTGCGGACCGCCGCCGAGGGGGCGAGCGAGGACGAACTGGCCCGCGACGTCAAGCGGCTCCAGGCGCAGTGGGAGGACATCCAGGCCAAGGCGGCCGAGGGTGGCGCCCCGGTGCTGCTCTACGAGGAGCCGGACCTGGTCATCCGGGTCGTGCGGGACCTGTTCAACGAGGACTTCCGCGAGCTGGTGATCGAGGGCGAGCAGGCGTACGACGTGGTCGAGTCGTACCTGTCGCACGTCTCGCCGGACCTGGTCGCCCGGCTGCGCCGGCACGCCGGCACCACCGACGTCTTCGCCGAGTACCGGATCGACGAGCAGATCCTCAAGGGGCTCGACCGCAAGGTCTTCCTCCCCTCCGGCGGTTCGCTGGTGATCGACCGGACCGAGGCGATGACCGTCATCGACGTCAACACCGGCAAGTACACCGGCTCCGGGGGCAACCTGGAGGAGACGGTCACCCGGAACAACCTGGAGGCGGCCGAGGAGATCGTCCGCCAGCTCCGGCTACGCGACCTCGGCGGCATCGTGGTGATCGACTTCATCGACATGGTGCTGGAGTCGAACCGGGAGCTGGTGCTCCGCCGGCTCACCGAGTGCCTGGGCCGGGACCGCACCAAGCACCAGGTCACCGAGATCACCTCGCTCGGCCTGGTCCAGATGACCCGCAAGCGGATCGGCGCGGGCCTGCTGGAGGCGTTCAGCGAGACCTGCGAGTGCTGCAAGGGCCGCGGCCTGATCATCCACACCGAGCCGGTGCCGGAGAAGCCGCGTTCCGGCGGCGTGGGGGAGAAGGTCAAGGCGGTCGCCTCGGCGGTCACCACCCCCGCCGCCGAGCAGGGCACCGCCTCGTCCCGACGCCGGGCCCGCAAGTCGGCCGCGCCGGAGAAGACGGTGGCCGAGGTGACCGAGACCACCGACGCCGCCGACGCGGGGCCGCCGACGGAGCCGGACTACCACGACACGATGGGCTACGACCTGTCCCGGTACGAGTCCGAGACGGCGGCCGCCCCGGCGGTCGCCGACAGCCAGGAGGGCGAGTCGGCCCGGCTGGCCGCGGCGGACGACCCGGACGCGCTGAGCGACGGTGACACCGACGAGGAGGGCACCGAGGGCGGCACCGGCCGACGGCGCTCCCGTCGCGGCGGCACCCGCCGGCGTACCCGGCCGTGAGCCGCTGACCTGCGCGAAGTCTGACAGGGCCCCTTCCCCGGCATGAGTGTCCGGTGGGAGGGGCCCTGCCGTCTCGACGGCCCCCGGCCGGACGGCGCCACGCCCCACCGGTCACGACAGCACTGGGCGTGCCCTGCGGCACTCCCACTCCGGGCGGGCACCGGCGGCGCGGGCGTCTGCCAGGCCGCGACAGGGGCCGGCTCGACCCGACCGGCGGCCCGGTTTGGGCGGCGGCCCGGGTATGGCGTACGCTTGCCTGCGGCGCACTTTGGTGTGCCGAGTTCCCGCGTGCCCGCGCCGCCGGTGTCACTGCTACCCGGCGAGTCGCCGTGGGAACGACCGCCAGCAGCCTCAACGACAGGGAGTCCGCCTCCGATGTACGCGATCGTCAAGACCGGCGGCAAGCAGTACAAGGTCGCCGAGGGCGACGTGATCGAGGTCGAGAAGCTCACCGGTGCCCCCGGTGACGCGGTGAAGCTCACCGCGGTGCTCCTCGTCGACGGTGACGACCTGGTGACCGACGCGGCGAAGCTTGCCAAGGTCGCGGTGTCCGGCGAGATCGCCGCGCACACCAAGGGCCCGAAGATCCGGATCCACAAGTTCAAGAACAAGACCGGCTACCACAAGCGCCAGGGTCACCGCCAGCCGCTGACCCAGGTCAAGGTGACCGGCATCTCCAGCGGGAAGTAGGTCGTCCTCCAATGGCTCACAAAAAGGGTGCGTCCAGCTCGCGTAACGGTCGCGATTCCGCGGCCCAGCGGCTCGGCGTGAAGCGCTTCGGTGGTCAGGTCGTCAGCGCGGGTGAGATCCTCATCCGTCAGCGTGGCACCAAGTTCCACCCCGGTGACCTGGTCGGCCGTGGCGGCGACGACACGCTGTTCGCGCTGGCCACCGGCTCGGTCCAGTTCGGCACCAAGCGTGGTCGCAAGACCGTCAGCATCGTGCCGCAGCAGTAGTTCGAAGGCGTTGCGGGCCGCGGACCTCGGGTCCCGGCCCGCTTCGTTTTTTCTCACGCGGGGTGGACCCCGCTGGAAGGATTGGCGTCGTGACGACGTTCGTTGACCGGGTCGTCCTGCACATGCAGGCCGGCGACGGCGGGCACGGCTGTGTCTCCATCCACCGGGAGAAGTTCAAGCCCTTCGGCGGGCCTGACGGTGGCGACGGCGGGCACGGCGGCAGCGTCTCGCTGGTCGTCGACCCGCAGGTGACCACGCTGCTCGACTTCCACTTCCGTCCGCACCTGAAGGCCGAGAACGGCAAGGGTGGCGCCGGCTCGAACCGGGACGGGGCCAACGGCCACGACCTGATCATCCAGGTGCCGAACGGCACCGTGGTGCAGACCCTCGACGGCGAGGTGCTGGCCGACCTGGTCGGCGTGGGCACCACCTTCGAGGCGGCCCGGGGCGGTCGCGGCGGGCGGGGCAACGCCTCGCTGGCCAACGCCCGGCGCAAGGCCCCCGGCTTCGCCGAACTGGGCGAGCCCGGCGACCGGCTGGACGTGGTGCTGGAGCTGAAGAGCGTCGCCGACGTCGGCCTGGTCGGCTTCCCGTCGGCCGGCAAGTCCTCGCTGATCTCGGTGATCTCCGCCGCCAAGCCGAAGATCGCCGACTACCCGTTCACCACCCTGGTCCCGAACCTGGGCGTGGTCCGGGTTGACAACCACACCTTCACCGTCGCCGACGTGCCGGGTCTGATCCCGGGCGCGGCCACCGGCAAGGGCCTGGGGCTGGAGTTCCTCCGCCACGTCGAGCGCTGCGCCGTGCTGGTGCACGTGGTCGACACGGCGACGCTGGAGCCCGGCCGGGACCCGCTCGCCGACATCGACACCATCGAGGCGGAGCTGTCCGAGTACGGCGGCCTCGCCGACCGGCCCCGCCTGGTGGCGCTCAACAAGATCGACGTACCGGACGGGCGGGACCTCGCCGAGATCGTCCGGCCGGACCTGGAGGCGCGCGGTTTCCGGGTCTTCGAGGTCTCCACGGCCACCCGCGAGGGGCTCAAGGAGCTGATGTTCGCGATGGCGGAGGTGGTCGAGCAGGCCCGCCTCGCAGCGCCGCCGGCCGAGCCGACCCGGATCGTGATCCGCCCGAAGGCGGTCGACGACACCGGCTTCACCATCGAGGTGGAGGAGGACGGCTCGTTCACCGTGCGGGGAGCCCGGCCGGAGCGCTGGGTGCGGCAGACGAACTTCGACAACGACGAGGCCGTCGGCTACCTGGCCGACCGGCTGGCCCGCCTCGGCGTCGAGGAGAAGCTGGCCAAGGCCGGCGCCAACCCCGGCGACCTGGTGCGGATCGGCGACCGGGAGTTCGACTGGCAGCCGACCCTCTACGCCGGGGTGGACTTCGTCCCGGGCAACCGGGGCACCGACATCCGGCTGGAGGAGAAGTCGACCCGCGCCTCGGCGGCGGAGCGGCTGGCCGCGCGCAAGGCCCGCCGGCGGCGTCCCGAGGACGAGCTGGAGGCCGGCGGCCTGGACGCGGACCTCTCCGACGACCTGGACGACGACGACCTGGACGACAACAAATAGCTCGGCCCCGTCCGTGCTCGGGTCGTTCGCCGGAAACCTCCGCGAAATCCGCTCGGCTTAACGTGACGTGATGCTGATCGAATCCCGTCCCGCCACCGATCCCGAGATCGCCGCCCTGGTCACGGCCCAGCAGCGCGAGCTGCGGGCGGCCGACGGCGGGCTGGACGGGCAGGCGACGCTGACCCACGACGACATCCACTACCTGGCGGCGGTGGTCGGCGGCCGGGCCGTCGGCTGCGGTGGTCTCCAGGCCCTGGACGGCGACACCGGGGAGCTGAAGCGGATGTACGTCCGTCCGGCGTACCGGGGGCGGGGCATCGCCCGTCAGCTGCTGTCCGCCCTGGAGGAGCTCGCCTTCCAGCGCGGACACGCCGTGGTCTGCCTGGAGACGGGGACGTACCTGCCGGCCGCGATCGGGCTCTACACCTCCTGCGGGTACGAGCCCATCCCGGTCTACGGCGAGTACGTCGGCAACCCGTACAGCGTCTGTTTCGCCAAGCGGCTGCCCGTCGCCGCCTGACGGCGGCCGACCCGGGCGGCGGGGGCGGTCAGGCGCCGGTCTCGGCGTGCGCGGCGGTGACCGGCTTCGACTCGGGGCTGGCGTGCTGCCGCAGCACGATGCTGAGCAGGATCAGCACCCCGACGGCGAGGAACTCGCTCTGCCAGTTCTGCATCGACTGGAACCAGAAGTCGCTGGTGAAGAGGAACTGGCCGGCGCCGATCGGGGCGGCGCCACTCTCCAGCGCCTGCTCCTGGTTGTACTCCGCCACGCCGCCGAACAGGTGGCCGAGGAACGAGCCGGCGAAGATCAGCAGGAGCGCCAGGGACAGGCTGTTGCGGTAGACGGCCAGGGGGAAGCCGCCCACCCGGACCGGCCAGGGGGAGTCCGGCTTGGCCCGGCGGGCGTCGTCCTCGGGCCGGTCGGTCTGGCCCGCGGGCTTCGACTCGGCCGAGCCCTTCTGCACCAGGTACGCGGTGAGCAGCACGTAGCCCCCCATCTGGAGGAACTCCGACTCCCAGTTCTCGAAGACCGCCTCGGCGAAGTGCCCGGTGCCGAGGTACGCCCACCAGCTCAGCTGAGCCGCGCCGTACTGGCTCAGCTCCTCGTTGTGCACCCGCCAGCCGAACACGCTCTGCAACAGCAGGAAGATCAGGAACGCGCCGAGCATGGCGACCGTGAGCGCGTTCTCCCGCAACCACCGTGGCATCGCCGGGCCTCCTTGTCCGTCGGTCACTCCCCGTGGTGACTCTCCGGTGCCCCGGGCGGGGATTCGGCAAACTCCGCGCCGGGTGTGTCGGGTCACGGACCACCCGCTCGGGTGACGGCGCAGGTCAGGGGCGGTCCATCGGGGTGTCCAGCCGGCCGCCGGTGCCCACGTCGTTGGAGAGCAGCAGCCCCACCACGAGCATGCCGAAGCCGAGGAACAGGTGCAGCCAGTTGTCCGCGTCGTTGAAGGGCCAGAAGTTCGCCGCGGTCTCCAGGTCGATCCCGAAGCCGTACAGCCAGAGACCCAGGTAGGCGGCGCCGCCGCCGGCCAGGAAGAGCCGGGCCCCGGCGACCCGGCGGGCGAGCACCAGCCCGACCAGGCCGAACAGCAGGTGCAGCAGGTTGTGCAGGACCGACACCTGGAACAGGCCGAGCAGTTTCGCCTCCGAGTGGTGCCCGGCGAAGGCCAGGTCACCGTAGTGCGTGGTGACCCCGGGGACGAACCCGAGCACGCCGATCAGGACGAAGACGGCGGCCACCGCGGCGGCGACCGGCTGGATCCGGGGCTTCGGGCCGGCCGGGGCGCGTCCGCGCACGTCACGTGCCATCGCTGTCACCTCCGTGGATCACCCGCCGCCCGGAACCGGACGACCCTCCATTGTGTGACCGCGACCAGGCGCCTCCGCAGAGAAATGACGAATCAGGCATGGACCCGACGACTAGGGGTAGGTCAATGGTCACGCCGACAAACGTCGGCGCGACCCCCCGACACGACCGCTATGACCATCCGAGCGGAAGGGTAATCATGACTTACGATCTTTCCCCCACGTCCTCCACCTACGGGCAGGAGTCGCACAACGGCGGTGGCGTCCGTGACCAGGCCCGCCAGGTCGGCTCGGAGGCGGCGAACGCGGGCGGCGCCGTCGCGGAGACCGCCAAGGAGCAGGGCAAGGAGGTGGTGGGCGAGGCGAAGCGCCAGGCCCGCAACCTCTACGGCGAGGCCCGCAACCAGGTCGCCGCCCAGACCAGCCAGCAGCAGCAGCGCGCCGCCGGCAGCCTCCGCTCGCTGGCCGAGGAGATGCGCTCGATGGCGCAGAACAGCGGCCAGTCCGGCCCGGTGACCGAGCTGGCCCACCAGGCCGCCGACCGGGTGCACGGCGTGGCCGGCTGGCTGGAGCAGCGCGAGCCGGGCGACATTCTGCACGAGGTGAAGAGCTACGCCCGCCGCAACCCGGGCACCTTCCTCGTCGGCGCCGCCGTCCTCGGCGTCCTCGCCGGCCGGCTGACCAAGAACATCGCCGCCACCGGCGACGACGACCCGGCCCGCCGGGCGTACGGCCCGGGCTACGACCCGGACCGGACCGCGGTCATCCCGACCTCGCGCGCGGTGCCGGAGGCCGTGCCGCCGGGCGGCTACCTCGACCCGACCCCGGGCAGCTACGCCGACCCACAGACCGGCTACGCCGAGCCGGGCGGCTACACCGACCCGACCCGCGGCGGCTACGCCGAGCCGCAGACCGGCACCGGCCGGCCGCTGCCGCCGGTGAGCCAGACCGACCCGCTGCCGGGCGTGCCGTCGAGCGGCGTCACCCGTCCGTGAGCGGCCGATCCGTCAGAAGGGAGGCGACGGCATGAGCATGCCGACGCAGGGGTCCGGACTGGACTCCGGTTACCACGCGGAGACGGGCGCCCCGCACACCGCGGACGAGGTCCGGGGCAGCTCCCTCGGTGAGCTGATGCGTTCCGTCACCACCGACCTCTCCACGCTGATCCGGCAGGAGGTCGAGCTGGCCAAGGCGGAGATCCGCCAGGAGGGCAGGAAGGCGGGCAAGGCCGCCGGGCTCTTCGGCGGCGCCGGCTTCGGCGGTTACATGGTGGCGCTCTTCCTCTCGATCGCGCTCTGGGCCGGGCTGTCCAACGTGATGGACGCCGGCTGGGCCGGGCTGATCGTGGCCGTCATCTGGGCGGTCATCGCCGCGGTCCTCTACTCCATGGCCAAGAAGAACGCCGAGCGGATTCGCGGCCTCAAGCAGACCAACGACAGCGTGCAGCGCATCCCCGACGCGCTCAAGCCGCACCCGGAGGGAGTCACCAGATGAGCACTGACCCCGACCAGATCCGCCGAGAGATCGAGGCCACCCGTAACAGCCTCAGCTCCGACGTGGACGCGCTGGCGTACAAGGTCAGCCCGAGCCGCATCGTCGACGACCGCAAGCAGCGGGCGCGCAACGCGCTCCAGAATGGGAGGGACAAGGTCATGGGAACCGCCTCGGACTACGGCCACAGCACCGGTCACGCCGCCGACTCGGTGGCCCACCACGCCTCCTCGGCGGCCTCCACCGTCAGCGACAAGACGCACGCCGCCGCCTCCACCGTCGGGGACGCCGCCCAGCGGGCCCCGCACGTGCTGCGGGAGAAGTCCGAGGGCAACCCGCTGGCCGCCGGCCTGATCGCGTTCGGCGCCGGCATGCTGGTCTCCTCGCTGATCCCGGCCAGCCGCCGCGAGCAGCAGGTGGCGGCGCAGGTCAAGGAGAAGGCCGGTGACTGGGCAAAGGGTGTCATCCGCTGGAACATCGCCCTGGATCAGAACAACGGACCGACCAACGGCGGCTGCCCGACCTGCCGCGGCGTCGTGACGG
>NZ_JAEVHJ010000181.1:0-13418 GCF_016802855.1 Micromonospora sp. ATA51
GTGGCCTCGTCCCAGTCGCCGGCCGGCGGCACCGCCGACGGCGGGATCAGCCCCGGCCAGGCCGGGTCGGGCGGGCCGAGCCGCGCCGCGGTCAGCGTCCGCTCCACCAGGGCGCGCAGCCCGTCGGGGGTGGCCACGCTGCCGCTGCCGGCGGCGGTCCGGCCGTCGACGTGCAGCCGCAGCCGCACCCCGATCGCCGACTCGGCGACGTTCTGGTGGATGAAGGAGTTGGCGAACCGGGTCAGCGCCAGCTCGAACCGGTTCGCGACCACCTCGGCCTGCGCCTGCGGCCCGGCGAGCCGGCGGACCAGCTCCACCACCTGACCGGCGACGTCCAGCTCGGTCATTCCCGCACCCTTCTGCCGGTCGGCCGAGTGGTCGTTCACGCCCGCACCCCCACCCGGACGTTGCGGAACCGGGCCGGGGCGGCCGGGTGGCCGGTGTGGCCGGTCTGGCCGGGTTGACCCTTGCCGCAGTTCGGCGTGCCCCACGGGACGATCTCGCTGGAGAGCATGTCCATCGACCGCCAGAAGAGCGGGCCGATCCCGGTGTACGTCGGGTTGCGCAGCATCCGCCCGCGCCGGCCCTTCTTCACCTCCCAGCCGATCTCGCAGCCGAACTGGAAGTTGAGCCGCTTGTCGTCGATTGACCAGGAACGGTTGAGGTCCATCAGCACCCCGTCGTCGGTGGCGGCGATGATCTCGTCGAGCGTGTGCGGGCCGGGCTCCAGGCCGACGTTGGTCATCCGCACCATCGGCAGCCGGGCCCAGCCGTCGGCGCGTACGCTGCCGCCGTGGTCGAGACCGGCGACGGCGGCCGAGTCCCGGCCGGCGAGCACGCCCACCCACCGCCCCTCGCGGACCGCGTCCCGCTTCACCGCCGGGGAGCCCTCGTCGTCGTAGCCGAAGCTGCCGAGCGCGCCGGGCAGCGCCGGGTCGATGGTGACGTTCATCAGCTCCGAGCCGTAGCGCAGCGTGCCGAGCTGGGCCAGGTCCAGCCAGGACGTGCCGGCGAAGGCGGCCTCCCAGCCGAGGATCCGATCCAGCTCGATCGCGTGCCCGACCGACTCGTGGATCTGCAGCGCGAGCTGCTCGCCGCCGAGGATCAGGTCGGTCTCGCCGCTCGGGCACTCGGGGGCGGTGAGCAGTTCCCGGGACTCCTCGGCGATCCGGGCGGCGTGCGCGGCCAGGTCGAGCGAGGTGACCAGCTCCCAGCCGGTGGTGCCGTACTGGCCCCGGTAGCTGGGGTAGGAGCGGCGCTGCGTCTCCCCGTCGCCGATGGAGGTGGCCGAGATGCCGCCGCCGCACTCCCGGATCCGCTGGTCGATCCGGTGCCCCTCGCTGGAGACGAACCACTTGGCGGTGTCCCAGATCTGGTAGAGCCCCTCGGCCAGGTCGGCGCCGTGCTCCCGCATCGTCGCGGTGGCCCGCACCAGCAGGTCGCCCTTGTTCGACAGGGGCACGCCGAGCGGGTCGACGGCACAGTCCGAGGCCCAGCTCGCGGTGGTCGCCTCGACGGGGACCAGGTCGATGGGTGGGCCGGGAACCCCCGCGCTCGCGGCGGCTATCCGCGCGGCGCGCCGGCCGGCGTCCCGGGCCGCCGCGTCCGACAGGTCCGGTACGGCGTGGAAGCCCCAACTCGACCCGACCAGCGCCCGGACGCCCAGCCCGATGCTCTCGTCCTGGGTCAGCTCCTCGATGTCGCCGTTGCGGGCCGACATCGACTCGTAGCGGCGGTGCATCACCCGGGCGTCCGCGTACCGGGCGCCCGCGTCGAGGGCGGCCTGGACGGCGGCGGTCGCCGCGTCGAACTCGGTCATGCGACCGACCCTAGGCGAGCCGACCGACATCCGTCAGGGGACGAGATCCTCCGGCCGGATCGTCGCCCGCACCGGCTCGGTCAGCTCCAGGACCTGGCCGGGCTTGGTCACCGACTGCTCCTTGTAGTGGCTGTGGTGCCGACGGTGGAGATGCAGGGTGCCGTTCTCCTGCTCGATCAACAGATACCATTCGATGCCCGCGGCGGCGTAGTAGTGCATCTTGAGCACCTTGTCGGTGGCCGCGTTGCTGGGCGAGATGATCTCGCAGACCAGCCGCACGTCCCTGGCCTCGACGTTGAGCTCGTCGAAGTCGATGGGGCCGGTGATGACGAGATCGGGAATCGGGATGCGGCCGGGCCGGAGCCGTACGTTGACCGCTTCGAGCACGTGCAACCCGGCCGCGCGCGCGGGGAGGCGCAGTGCCGCCCGCAACTCGCCGGAGATGTTCTGGTGCCGTGGGGTGGGGGCTGGGGTCACGTGGAGGCTCCCGTCGAAGAGTTCGACGCGTTGCTGCGTCTCGCCGAGGGCGAGGTACTCCTCTTCGGTCCACGGTCCGTCGTGGCCGAACACCGCCGCGGTCATGGTCACCTCCACCTCGTGTCGGCGGGAATCTTCACGTGGTTACCCCGACCATGGTCGCATCCGACGTGCGACCGACGCGGGACGACATCGAGTTGTGGCGGTGAATGTCCAGGTGAGGGCTGTTCATGGCCGATGCCGAGTCGTTACGCTGAGCCCCGCTGACAGCTCCCGCCTTGTAGCTTATTTTCGCCCTCAGGACTTTGCTGTAGGTTCTCTTCACTACTGAGGGAGGCGGTCGTGGGCAGGTCGGAGTCGGCGCCGTCCGGGGAACCGGACCGCCCCGAAGTGCCGGAGCAGCGCTCCGGCGAGGGGCCCTACCTGCGGGTGAACGACCTGCGGGTCCGGTTCGACACCGAGGACGGCGTGGTGCGCGCGGTCGACGGGGTGTCGTTCGCGGTCGAGCGGGGCCGCACGCTCGGCATCGTCGGCGAGTCCGGCTCGGGCAAGAGCGTCACCTCCCTGGCCGTCCTCGGCCTGCACAACGCCAAGCGCGCCAGCATCACCGGCGAGATCTTCGTCGGCGGTCGCCAGCTGGTCGGCCTGCCGGAGGAGGAGGTACGCCGGCTGCGCGGCCGGGACATGGCGATGATCTTCCAGGACCCGTTGTCGGCCTTGCACCCGTACTACACGGTGGGCAGGCAGATCGCCGAGGCGTACCGGGTGCACCACCCGAAGGCGGGGAAGCGGGAGGCCCGGCAGCGGGCGGTGGACATGCTCGGGCGGGTGGGGATTCCGCAGCCGGCGCGGCGGTTCGACCAGTACCCGCATGAGTTCTCGGGTGGGATGCGGCAGCGGGCGATGATCGCGATGGCCCTGGTCAACGATCCGGATCTGCTGATCGCGGACGAGCCGACGACGGCGCTGGACGTGACGGTGCAGGCGCAGATCTTGGATCTGCTGGCTGATCTGCAGGCGGAGTTTCATTCGGCGATCATTCTGATCACCCATGACCTGGGTGTGGTGTCGCAGGTGGCCGACGACGTGTTGGTGATGTACGGCGGTCGGGCGGTGGAACACGGGAGTGTGGCGCAGGTGTTGCGGCGGCCGCAGCATCCGTACACGTGGGGGTTGCTGTCGAGCGTGCCGTCGTTGCGCGGTGACGCGGACGCGGACCTGGTGCCGATTCCGGGCAATCCGCCGTCGTTGATCAATCTGCCGTCGGGGTGCGCGTTCCACCCGCGCTGCCGCTACGCCGGCCGCAACGGCAACCGGTCGACCACCGAGGTGCCCGAGTTGCGCCCGGCCGGGGAGGACGGGCACCTGGTCGCCTGCCACCTGCCGGCCGAGGAGCGCACCCGGCTCTACCAGGAGGACGTGGCACAGGTGGGGGTGGCGCGATGAGCGAGGAGCCGCTGCTGCGGGTGCGAGGTCTGGCGAAGCACTTCCCGGTGCGCGGTGGCTTCCGCACCACCGGGTTGGTGCGGGCGGTCGACGGCCTGGACTTCGACGTCCGGCCCGGGGAGACCCTGGGCCTGGTCGGGGAGTCCGGCTGTGGGAAGACCACCACCGGGCGGATGCTGGTGCGGTTGCTGGAGCCGACGGCCGGCAGTATCGAGTTCGCGGGGCGGGACATCACCCACGCCCGGCGGGGCGAGTTGCGGCCGTTGCGGCAGGACCTGCAGATCATCTTCCAGGACCCGTACGCGTCGTTGAACCCCCGGCACACGGTCGGCCGGATCGTGGCGATGCCGCTGCAGGTCAACGGCATCACCCCGCCCGGTGGGGTCAGGAAGCGGGTCCAGGAACTCCTCGAGCTGGTCGGGTTGAACCCGGAGCACTACAACCGGTACCCGCACGAGTTCTCCGGCGGGCAGCGCCAGCGCATCGGCATCGCCCGCGCCCTGGCGTTGCGGCCGAAGCTGATCGTCGCCGACGAGCCGGTCTCCGCCCTGGACGTGTCGATCCAGGCGCAGGTGATCAACCTGCTGCGGGATCTGCAACGGGACCTGGATCTGGCGTTCGTGTTCATCGCCCACGACCTGGCCGTGGTCCGGCACTTCTGCCACCGCGTCGCGGTGATGTACCTGGGCAAGATCGTCGAGATCGGTGACCGCGACGACATCTACCAGCGCCCGCAGCACCCCTACACCCGGGCGCTGCTGTCGGCGATCCCCGACGTGACCACCCTCGGCCCGACCGGCCGGATCCGGCTCACCGGGGACGTGCCCACCCCGCTCAACCCGCCGTCGGGCTGCCGCTTCCGCACCCGCTGCTGGAAGGCCCAGGAGCGGTGCGCGACCGAGGAACCGGCACTGGTGCCGCGCGGCGGCAACCAGGCCACCGCCTGTCATTTCCCGGAGACGGGAACGATCAGCCCGAGCGCGAGCCCGGACCCCGCGCGGGCCGGCGCGAGTTCGGCCGGGCCGGTCGGCGAGACCGCCGAGGAGGTGTCGAAATGAGCATGTCCCCGGTCGAGGGCGTGGCACTGGCCGAGATCGAGTCCACCGGCACGGGTCCCGAGGAGAAGTCCCTCGTCGGTCGCTCACCGGGCCAACTGGTCTGGAGCCGGCTGCGGCGCGACCGCACCGCGCTGGTCAGCGGCGTGGTGCTGGCCCTGTTCGTCCTGCTGGCGGTGGCGGCGCCACTGGTCCAGCGGCTCTACGGGGTGTCGCCGAACGAGCAGTTCGGTGACCTGCTGGACACCACCGGCATGCCCCTCGGTTACGTCGGCGGGGTCAACGCCGACCACTGGTTCGGGCTCGAACCGGGCCTGGGCCGGGACATCTTCATCCGGATGATCTTCGGTATCCGCACCTCGCTGCTGATCGCGCTCGGCGCCGCGCTGGTCACCGCGACGATCGGGGTGGTGCTCGGGATCCTCGCCGGTTACCTCGGCGGGGTGATCGACTCGGTGATCGGTTGGGTCACCGACGTCGCCCTGGCGATGCCGTTCCTCGTCTTCGCGCTGGCCGTGGTGCCGACGTTCTCGCTGCGCTTCTACGGCCCCCGGGACGCGGTGCCGACCTGGTTCGCGGTCACCACGCTGATCGTGGTCTTCGCCGCGTTCGGCTGGACCGGCACCGCCCGGCTGGTACGCGGACAGGTGGTGTCGCTGCGCGAGCGGGAGTTCGTGGAGGCGGCCCGGGCTAGCGGGGCCGGGCTGGGACACATGCTCTTCCGGCAACTGCTGCCGAACATCTGGGCCCCGATCCTGGTCTCGTTCTCGCTCGCGGTGCCGGCGTACGTGACCGGCGAGGCCGCGCTGTCCTTCCTCGGCATCGGACTTCCCGAGTCGGTGCCGAGCTTCGGCCGGATGATCTATCGCAGCATCGACTACCTGCAGACCGACCCGGCCTACGTCTTCTTCCCCGGCATCACCATCTTCGCGCTCGTGCTGGCGTTCAACCTCTTCGGCGATGCGCTCCGCGACGCGCTCGACCCGAAGTCGTCACGGTAAGGGGTACTGCGCATGATGCGCTTCCTGCTGAAGCGGGTGCTGCTGGCGGTCTCGGTGCTGTTCGCGGTGAGCGTCGTCAGCTTCCTGATGTTCTTCGCGCTGCCCCGCGACCCGGTGACCGGCATGTGCCCGAAGAACTGCAACGCCGAGCGCCTGGAACGGGTGCGTACCGAGCTGGGGCTGAACGACCCGAGGACGGAGCAGTACGCCAACTACATGAAGGGCATCTTCGTCGGCCGCGACCTGGGCAGCGCGCAGGGCGGCAAGTGCGAGGCGCCCTGTCTCGGCTACTCCTACGTCAACAGCGAGGCGGTCAGCGACACCTTCGCCCGGGTCCTGCCGGTGACGTTGAACATCGTCATCCCGGCGGCGGTGCTGTGGCTCGCCCTCGGGGTCGGGCTGGGGATGATCTCGGCATTGCGAAGAGGTTCGCTGCTCGACCGCGTCTCGATCGGGCTCACCCTGACGTTCGCCTCGTTGCAGCTCTACTTCGTCGGTGCCGTGCTGTTGCTGATCTTCGTCTATACCCTGAAGATCCTGCCGACGCCGCGGTACACGCCCCTCGTGGACAACCCGGTGGAGTGGGCGCGGGGGCTCGTGCTGGCCTGGGTCACCCTGGCGCTGCTCTTCTCCGCGATCTACGCGCGGTTGTCGCGGGCGCAGATGCTGGAGACGCTCTCCGAGGACTTCGTCCGGACGGCCCGGGCCAAGGGCATGCCGAAGCGGCAGGTCTACGGGCGGCACGCGCTGCGGGCGGCGATCACGCCGATCGTGACGATCGCCGGTCTGGACGTGGGCGGCGCGCTCGGCGGCACGGTGATCACCGAGACGACCTTCGGGATCCAGGGGCTGGGCCGTACCGCGGTGGAGGCGGTCCGCCAGGGGGACCTTCCGACCATCATGGCCACCGTGTTGATCTCCGCGCTCTTCGTGGTCGTCGCGAACGTCGTCGTCGACCTGCTCTACGCGTTCATCGACCCCCGGGTACGCCTCGGCTGACCTCCCGGGTGCCGATCGTTGTGGCCCCGTTACCTGCTCGAAATTTACGGCGAACGAAAGCTAGGCGAAGCTTTCCTTCAATGGCGATCCCGGAGGAGTGAGTATGCGAGCAAGACTCGTCACCGCCATGGGCGGTGCGATCGCACTGGCGGTTGCCCTCGGTGCGTGCAGCAAGAACACCGGCGACAACGCCGACAGCGTGGACAGCAACAAGCCGCGCACCGGCGCCATCGCGACCGACCCCAAGGACTCCCTCGGTCCGGCGCCGGAGGTGGCCGGCGCGGCCAAGGGTGGGACCTTCTACATCCTGCGCGAGAACAAGATCTCCCACCTGGACCCGCAGCGGGTCTACTCGTTCGCCGGTCTGATGGGTAGCCAGCTCTACGCCCGCTACCTCACCACCTTCAAGGACGACGGCAAGGGCAACGTCACCCTGGTCGGCGACCTGGCCGAAACCCCCGGCACCAACGTGAACAACGACTGCAAGGTCTGGGAGTTCAAGATCAAGCAGGGGGTGAAGTTCGAGGACGGCCGGCCGATCACCGCCAAGGAGATCGCGTACGGCATCGCCCGCTCCTTCGACCCGGACCTCACCGGCGGCCCGACCTACCTGCAGGAGTGGCTGGCCGACAGCCCGCAGTACGACACCAAGTGGAACTTCAAGGCCAACAAGACGTCGCTGCCGCCGGGGCTGAGCACGCCGGACGAGCGGACGCTGCGCTTCGAGTTCAACAAGCCCCGCTGCGACCTGCCGTTCGCCGTGTCGCTGCCGGCCACCGCTCCGCTGCCCGCGGACAAGGACACCGGCGTCAACCTCGACCAGCAGCCGTTCTCGTCCGGGCCGTACAAGATCACCAAGCACACGCCGGGCGTGGAGATGGTGCTCGAGCGCAACCCGAACTGGGACCCGGCGACCGACCCGGTGCGCCACCAGTACCCGGACAAGTTCATCTGGTCCTTCGGCGCGGACAACGCCACCCAGACCAACCGCGTGCTCGCCGGCACCGGCAACGACGCCGCCGCGGTGGCCACCGGCGGAGTCCCGTCCGAGCTGATCGCCAAGGTCACCGGCGACGCCAAGCTCAAGGAGCGGATGATCGTCGCCGCCACGCCGAACGCGTACCGGCTGAGCATCAACACCACGCGGGTCACGGACCTGTCCGTGCGGCAGGCGATCAACTACGCGATCGACCGCAGCAGCATCACCAAGAACCTCGGCGGCCCGTACGGCGCCGTGCCGCTCACCACGCTGCTGCCGCCCACCACGCTCGGCTACCAGAAGTCCGACGTGTACCCGGCCGGCGAGAGCGGCAACCCGGAGAAGGCGAAGGAGGTGCTCGCCGGCAAGAGTGTCAGCCTGGTGCTCGGCACCTCCGACGACACCCCGTCGCAGGAGACGGCGACCCAGGTCAAGAACGCCTTGGAGAAGGCCGGCTTCACGGTCACCATCAAGCCGATCCCCGAGGACGGCTACCTCGACGCGGTGAAGAAGAAGACCAACCCGTGGGACATCTGGGTCGACTCCTGGGCGGCTGACTGGCCCAGCGGCGCCTCGATCCTGCCGGTGCTCTTCGACGGCCGCAACATCAAGGCCGAGGGCAACAGCAACACGTCGCAGCTCAACAACGAGGCCATCAACGCCGAGTTCGACCGGGTGCTCGCGCTCGACCCGGCGAAGCAGGCCGACGAGTGGAGCAAGCTGGACGAGCGGCTCATGAAGGAGTCGGCGCCGGCCGTGCCGCTGTACAACGAGGTGGTCTCCGTCGCCCATGGCGAGAAGGCCGGCGGGGTCTTCGTGGGCAGCATCTTCGGCTGGCCCAGCTTCGTGGACGCCTACGTCAAGCAGTAACACCGCACGGACCGCCCCCGGCCGACAGCGTCGTCGGCCGGGGGCGGTCGCATCCGCGGGCCCTTCTCGTCGACGGGGCGCTCCTCACCGCAGGTGGGTGCGGAGGAAGTCCAGTTCCAGCTTGAGCAGGCGCTCGGCGGTGCCGCCGGTCGCCATGTGGGTCGCCCCGGTCAGCGGCAGCACCGCGTGCGGCCGGCCGGCGGCCAGCAGCGCCGCCGAGAGCCGCAGCGTGTGCGCGGCCAGCACGTTGTCGTCCACCAGGCCGTGCACCAGCAGCATCGGCCGGGCCTGCTCCGGGGCGCCGACCGGCTCGGCGGCCAGTTCCACCAGCGAGTGGTGGGCGTACACGTCCATCCCGTCCTCCGGCAGGCCGAGATAACGCTCGGTGTAGGCGGTGTCGTACAGCGTCCAGTCGGTGACCGGCGCGCCGACGATCGCGCAGCGGAACAGCTCCGGGTGCCGCAGCACCGCCAGCCCGGCCAGCCAGCCGCCGAACGACCAGCCCCGCACGGCCACCCGGTCCAGGTCCAGGTCCGGATGCTTGCCCGCCAGGGCGGTGAGCGCGTCCACCTGGTCGGCCAGGATCACGTCGGCCAGCCGCCGATGGATCGCCTTCTCGAACGACGGCGCGATCCCCGGGGTGCCCCGGTTGTCGATCGTCACCACCGCGAAGCCCGAGTCGGCCCACCACTGCCGTTCCAGCCAGGCCCCCCGGGCCGAGATCACCTCCTGGTGCCCGGGACCGCCGTAGACGTCCAGCAGCACCGGCAGCCGGGTGCCCTTCACGTGGTCGGTCGGGTAGAGCACCGCGGTCGGCAGCCGCCGGTCGGTCACCCGGACCAGGGTCGGCCTCGGCGCGTACGGCGGGTTGGCGGCCAGCGAGCGGAGCCGCGCCACCTCCCGGTCCTCGTGCCAGACCGACCACCTGGTCCCCGGGTGCTCCAGCGACGCGGTGCCGACCGCCAGCGTCGCGCACCGATCGCGGCCGTGTGCCAACCCGGGTCGCCGCTCAACCGGCGGGCGTCCACGCCGCCGCCGATCGCCGTGCGGACCCGGAACAGGTGCCGTTGGCTCGGCTCGCCCTCGCTCGCCTCGACCAACAGGTCCGCCGGGCCGTTCGGGCCCGCCGGCAGCCGGCCCACCACCCGGCGTACGTAGAGCGACGGCGGGGTGAGCAGGGTGCCGTCGGCGAACAGGCAGCGGGCGTCGTACCCGTCGTGGGCCAGCTCCCCGCCCACCAGCACCCGCCCGTCCGGCAGGTGGGCCGGGGTGCCGGGGATCGGCTCCACCCAGCGCGGGTCGGCCAGCTCGGCGTGCACCTGGGTCTCCCCGGTACGCGGGTCCACCGCGAGCACCAGGCCGTGCTGCTGGGACCGGCGCAGCACGGTGATCAGCGGCCCGCCGTCCGCCCAGTCCACCGAGGTCAGGTACGGGTAGGTCTCGCGGTCCCAGTGCACGTCGACCCAGCCGCCGTCCAGGTCGAGCAGGTGCAGACTGACCTCGGCGTTCTGCCCGCCCGCGCGGGGGTACGCGATGGTCGTCGGCGGGCTCGCCGGATCGGCCGGGTCGTGCAGGTGCCAGTGGGGCAGCCGAGACTCGTCCACCCGCGCGGCCAGCACCGAGCGCCCGTCCGGCGCCCACCAGTAGCCGCGGAAGCGGTCGAACTCCTCGGCCGCGATGTGCTCGGCCAGACCCCAGGTGACGCCGCTGTCCTCGCCGGCCAGCAGGGTGTCCGTGCCGTCGGACTCGACCACCCGGAGCTGCCCCCGGCGCACCCCCTCGGCGGCGTCGGTGACGTAGGCCAGTCGTTCCCCGGTCGGATCCGGACGGGGGTCGATCACCGGGCCGACGGTGGCCACCTCCACCACGTCGCCGTGCACCAGGTCCGCCCGAAACAGGCGGCTGGCCAGCGGGAACACCGCGATCCGGCCGGCCGCGTCCAGGGCGTACGAGCCGATGCCGGCGGCGCTGAGCCGCAGCCGTTCGCGCAGCGCCCGCTCGCCCGGCGCCAGCGCGGCCGGGTCGGCGTCCGCCTCGAGCAGGGTCGCCGGGTCGGCGACCAGCCGTTCCTCGGCGGAAGCGACGTCCAGCAGCCAGAGCGCGTCGGCGGGGTCCTCCGGACCGGACGAGCGCAGGAAGATCACCCGGGAGCCGTCGTCGGCGACGGAGACGGCGCGCGGCGCCCCGTGGCTGAACCGGCGGGTACGGGCGGCCAGCTCGGGAAAGTCCACAGTTCGGATCGTAGAGCCGCATCGGGCGTGATGTGGCCGACCTGGGTGGACGCGTCAGGCTCGGTCGGCGGAGGACGACGGTTAGAGTGACGGTCGTGACGACCCTGCCCGACCGCCGCCTGCTGCTGGTCCACGCGCACCCCGACGACGAGTCCATCGGCACCGGTTCGACCATGGCGCACTACGCCGCGACCGGGGCCCACGTCACCCTGGTGACCTGCACGCTGGGCGAGGAGGGCGAGATCCACGTGCCCGAGCTGGCCCAGCTCGCCGCGGCCGAGGCCGACCAGCTCGGCGGGTACCGGATCGGCGAGCTCGCCGCCGCCTGCGCCGCGCTCGGCATCACCGACCACCGCTTCCTCGGCGGCGCCGGCCGCTACCGCGACTCGGGGATGATGGGGCTCGCCACCAACGAGCACCCCCGCGCCTTCTGGCAGGCGGACGTCGACGAGGCCGCCGGGCACCTGGTGGAGATCATGCGCGAGGTACGCCCGCAGGTCATGATCACGTACGACCCCAACGGCTTCTACGGGCACCCGGACCACATCCAGGCGCACCGGGTGGCGATGCGGGCGGTGGAACTCGCCGCCGTCGGGGGCTTCGCCCCCGCGAAGGTCTACTGGACGGCCATGCCGCGCAGTGTGCTGGCGGCCGGCCTGGAGCACTTCGTCGAGGCCTCGGACAACCCCTTCGCCGGCATCGAGAGCGTCGACGAGCTGCCCTTCGGCACCCCCGACCCGGAGATCGCCGCCCGGATGGACGCCACCGACCAGCACACCGCCAAGGAGGCGGCGATGCGGGCGCACGCCACCCAGATTCCGGCCACCTCCTGGCTCTACTCGATCGCCGGCAACTTCGGCGCCGAGTTCATGGGCGTCGAGTACTTCACCCTGGCGGTCGGCGAGAAGGGTCCGGGCAACGGCCCGTACGGCTGGGAGGACGACCTGTTCGCCGGGCTGGCGCTGAACGGGCCGGACCGGTCCCCGGTCGCGGCGGCCGGCCTCCGGTGACCCTGCCGACCGCGTCGATGTCGGTCGTACCCGAGCAGGAGCCGGCGCCGCCGCCCGCGCGCCCACGGCCGGCGGTCGACCTCGCGCTGCGGGTCGCCGGTGGCCTGATCGCCGTGCTCGCCGGGGTGCTCTCGGCGGTGCTGGAGCTGCTGCTCTCCACCGTGCGGGTGGGCGGTCAGCTGATCGGCGTGTCGGCGCTGGTGGCGATCGGCGCCGGCATCGCGCTGAGCTGGTTCGCCCACGAGGCGGTCGGCACCCGGTGGGCGGTGGTGCTGCCCGCCGTGCCGTGGTTCGCGCTGATGGCGGTGGCCTCGGTCCGGACCACCGAGGGGGACCTGCTGGTCTCCGGTGACAACTGGGTCGGGCTGGCGATGATCGTCGCCGGGGCGATGACGTTCGCGGTGATGGGCTTCCGGCAGATCCTCGCGCCACCGGCCCGGCACCACGGGTGATGACGGCACACAGGTTGCGGTGGTAGACATTCCTGCCAGAAGTCCCGCCGCTCCGGCGGGCGTACGGCGGAGGTGTGCGATGGGGCGGTGGCGCGCGGTGGGCGTGCTCGCGATGGCGCTGTTCGCGGTCAACGTGCTGGCCCGGCTGGTCATCAGGTTCGGTTTCGAGGGCGACGACAGCGCCGCCGACCGGGTGTCCCTGGTGATGTTCGTGGTGATCGGGCTGATCCTCGCCGCGCTGGCGTTCCGCTGGGGGCGCGACCGTCCGGTGGGCCGCTGGGCCGGTGAGCTCGCCGCTGCGGTGGGCGTGGCGCTGGCGCTGACCGTGTTCGTCGCCTCGCTGCTGGTCGGCGAGAACCCGTTCGGCGGTGGCGCCGGGCTCTTCTTCGCCCAGATCTGGCTCTACCTCGCCGCCGCGGGGGCGGGCGTCCTGGTCGGCTACCTGATCCTCACCGCGCTCGGCCGCGACTACCGCTCCCAGCAACTCAAGCGGTACGCCCAGCTCAAGGCTGCCAAGCCGCGCCGCGTCGTCCGCCGCTGACCCCCACACACAGCGCCATGATCGTCTGTTGCTGAGGGGCCCGCCGCGCCGTCGGCCGGCCCACTGCACAGCAGACGATCATGAATCGAGGCGGCGGGTCGCGCCGCGGGCTCAGGCGGGGGCGACGCGGGTCAGGTACGTGTGGTGGGTGGTGAAGCCGAGACCCCGGTAGAGGGCCACCGCCGGGGTGTTGCGCTGCTCGACCTGGAGGAAGGCGTGGCTCGCCCCTTGCGTCGTGCCCCAGTCGACCAGCGACCGCAGCACCCGGCTGGCCAGCCCCTGCCGACGCGCCTCGGGCAGCACCTCGATCAGGGTCAGGCCGAGCCAGCGCCCCTGCCCGGTGACCGTGCCCCGGCCGACGGCGACCAGCCTGCCGTCGGCGTACACCTGGGCGAAGCGGACCCGGTCCACGGCGGTGAGCACGTGCCGGGCGGCGTCCGGCAGGCCGCCATTGCGGCCGGCGGCGACGGCCAGCCAGTCGTCCGACGGCGCGGCGGCCAGCTCGACCGGCGGCAGGCCGGCGCGGGCCGGCGCGGGT
>NZ_JAEVHJ010000182.1:0-13360 GCF_016802855.1 Micromonospora sp. ATA51
AAGAAGACCACGGCGGCGGCCAAGAAGGCGACCGCGGCGAAGAAGACCACGGCGGCCAAGAAGACGACGCCTGCCAAGAAGACCACCGCGGCCAAGAAGACCACGGCGGCGAAGAAGGCCCCGGCGAAGAAGACCACCGCCGCGAAGGCCACCACCACCCGCCCGACCGGAGGCGCCCGCAAGGCGGCGGCGAAGAAGGCCCCGGCGAGGAAGGCCACCGCCGCCTCCTCGACCACCACGCGCAAGGCGGCGGCCAGGAAGGCGACCTCCGCGGCGTCGTCCGTGGGCCCGTCGAGGCCACGGACGAGCTCCTCGACCGGCACCCACAAACGGGTCACCGCCGCCCGGAAACCCGCCGGCACGAGGGTCGTCGCCGGTCGTTCCACGATCAAGCCGGCGAGCGCCCGCAAGGCGGCCGGCTGACGCCCGGGGCCCGCCGCTGATCGGCCCTCCGCCGCGCCGGTGAGCGGATCACCCGCCGCGCTGTCAGGATTGACCCCGTGGTGATCGACGCGTACTGGCGCCCCGCATCGACTTCGGTGCGCTGCGCCGCGAGCTGGGACTGCCCGAGGGCTTCCCGGCTGCGGCGCAGCGCGAGGCGGACGAGGCGGCCGCCGCGCCGCTGCCGGCCGCCGCCGACCGCACCGACATCCCGTTCGTCACGGTCGACCCGGCGACCTCGCGCGACCTCGACCAGGCGATGCACCTCAGCCGCCGTCCCGGTGGCGGCTTCCGGGTCCGGTACGCGATCGCCGACGTCGCCACGCACGTACGCCCCGGCGGCTCGCTTGAGGAGGAGACCTGGCGGCGCGGCCAGACCGTCTACCTGCCCGACGGCAACGTGCCGCTGCACCCGCACACGCTCAGCGAGGGCGCGGCCAGCCTGCTGCCCGACGCCGACCGGGCGGCGGTGCTCTGGACCATCGACCTCGACGCCGACGGCGACACGGTGGCCGTCGTGCTGGAACGCGCCCGGGTGCGCAGCCGGGCCAAGCTGGACTACGTCGGCGTGCAACTCGACGCCGACGCCGGCCGGCTGCCCGAGCCGATCGCCCTGCTGCCCGAGATCGGTGCGCTGCTCACCGCCCGGGGGCTGCGCCGGGGCGCGATCAACCTGCCGCTGCCCGAACAGGACGTCGAACCGGACGGCGACGGCTGGCGGCTGGTGCTGCGCGGGCCGGGCCCGATGGAGGACCACAACGCCCAGATCTCGCTGCTGACCGGGATGGCCGCCGCCGACATCATGCTCGCCGGCCGGATCGGCCTGCTCCGGACGATGCCGCCGCCGAAGCCGGAGGCGGTCGCCCGGCTGCGCCTCGCCGCCGCCCCGCTCGGGGTGGACTGGCCGGCGGACCGCAGCGTCGGCGAGGTGCTCGCCGGGCTGGACGCCTCCCGGCCCCGGGCGGCGGCCTTCATCGACCAGGCGGCCGAGCTGATGCGCGGCGCGGCGTACACGGCCTTCGACGGGGAGCTGCCGGAGCAGCCGGAGCACGGCGGGGTGGCCGCCGCGTACGCGCACGTCACCGCGCCGTTGCGCCGACTGGCGACCGGTACGCGACCGAGGTCTGCCTGGCTTTGCACGAGGGCCGGGAGGTACCCGACTGGGCGCGCGCCGCGCTGCCGAAGCTGCCGGAGGTGATGGCGACGACCGACCGGACGGCGTCGGCGGCCACCCGGGGCGCGATCGAGCTGGCCGAGGCGGTGCTGCTGGAGCACCGGGTGGGGGAGACCTTCTCCGCGGCTGTCCTGGACGTGGACGGGCCGCCGAACGGCAACTCGAAGCCCGGCCGGGAGCCCGGCGGGACGGTGGCCCTGGACGAGCCGCCGGTCCGCGCCCGCTGCACCGGCGACCTCCCGCTCGGCGAGCGGGTCCAGGTCCGCCTGACCACCGCCGACCCGACCCAGCGCAAGGTCCTCTTCGAGCGCGCCTGACCGCCCGCCGCGTCGGGTCAGCGGGAATTGTCACATCGGCTCGCACTGCTGCCCGGTGGGGCGGTTTGCGAGGATGACCGCATGGCTTACGACGCGACCACGCTGCCCGACGTCTCCGGGCTGACCGTCGGCATCATCGGTGGCACGGGCGACCAGGGGCGGGGGCTCGCCTACCGGTTCGCCCGGGCCGGACAGCGGGTGCTGATCGGTTCCCGTTCCGCCGAGCGCGCGGCGCAGTCCGCCGCCGAGATCGCCGCCCTGCCCGGCGTCCCGGCCGGCGCGGAGGTGGCCGGCGCCGACAACGACGAGGTCGCCCGCCGCAGCGACGTGGTGATCATCGCGGTCCCGTGGGACGGGCACGCCGCCACCGTCGCCGCGCTGGCCGAGCCGCTCGCCGGCAAGATCGTGGTGGACTGCGTCAACCCGCTCGGCTTCGACAAGCAGGGCCCGTACGCTCTCCGGGTCGACGAGGGCAGCGCCGTCCAGCAGGCCGCCCGGCTGCTGCCGGACTCCCGGGTCTGCGCGGCGTTCAACCACGTCAGCGCGCCGCTGCTGGCCGACCCGCAGATCGACCGGATCGACCTCGACGTGCTGATCTGCACCGAGGACCGGGAGCTGGTCGGCGTGCTGGCCGCGCTCGCGGCCCGGATCCCCGGCATGCGCGGCATCTACGCCGGGCGGCTGCGCAACGCCCACCAGATCGAGGCGTTCACGGCGAACCTGATCGCCATCAACAAGCGCTACAAGGCGCACGCCGGCCTCCGGGTCACCGACCTCTGATTCGACCTCGCGCCGTACCGGAAGCGCACTGTCACACCACCGGTGCACCATCGGCGGATGGAATGGCAACTGGTGATCGACTGTCGGGAGCCGTCGCGGCTCGTCGGGTTCTGGGCGGAGGCGCTGCGATACCGTCCGCAGCCGCCGCCGGAGGGGTACGTGACGTGGCGTGACTGGTACCTGTCGGTGGGCGTCCCGGCCGACGAACTCGGCGAGGGTGACTGTGTGGACCGGTTGGCGGATCCGGTCGGGGCCGGGCCCCGGATCTGGTTCCAGCCGGTCCCGGAGCCGAAGTCGGTCAAGAACCGGCTGCACATCGACCTGAAGGTCGGTGGCGGGCGGGCCGTGCCGCTGCCGGAGCGGCGGGCGCGGATCGACGCCGAGGTGGCCCGGCTGGTGAAGCTCGGGGCGCGGGTGCTGGGGGCGATGGACGACCCGGAGAACAACTACTACTCGGTCCAGCTCGCCGACCCCGAGGACAACGAGTTCTGCGTGGGCTGACCGGAGACGGCCGGCGTGGTTGCGGGGCGTGCGGCCGGTCGACCGCACCGCCCGTCGTGCTCAGAACGTGTGCTCGGCGGCCGGGAACTCGCCGCCGCGCACCTCCTCGGCGAAGCGGCGGGTCGCGTCGGTCAGCGCGCCGGCCAGGTCGGCGTAGCGCTTGACGAAGCGTGGCGCCTTGCCGGTACGCAGGCCGGCCATGTCCTGCCAGACCAGCACCTGCGCGTCGGTGTCCGGCCCGGCGCCGATGCCGACGGTGGGGATCCGGAGCTCGGCGGTGATCCGCTTGGCCACCTCACCGGGCACCATCTCCAGCACCACCGCGAACGCGCCGGCCTCGGCCACCGCCCGGGCGTCGGCGATCACCTCGTCGGCCGTGTCGCCACGTCCCTGCACCCGGTAGCCGCCCAGGGTGTGCTCGCTCTGCGGGGTGAAGCCGATGTGCGCCATCACCGGGATGCCGGCGCCGACGATCGCCGCGATCTGGTCGGCGCAGCGTCGCCCGCCCTCCAGCTTCACGGCGTGGCAGCCGCCCTCCTTCATGAACCGCACCGCCGTGCGCAGCGCCTGCGCCGGCCCCTCCTCGTACGAGCCGAAGGGCAGGTCGCCGACGACCAGCGAGTGCCGGGTCGCCCGGACCACCGCGCGGACCAGCGGCAGCAGCTCCTCGGCGGTCACCGGCAGTGTCGTCTCGTAGCCGAAGACGTTGTTCGCCGCCGAGTCGCCGACCAGCAGCACCGGGATGCCCGCCTGGTCGAAGATCGAGGCGGTGTACTGGTCGTACGAGGTGAGCATCGCCCAGCGCTCACCGCGCTCCTTGGCGGCGATCAGGTCACGGGTACGGACCCGTCGGGTGGCCGGCCCGCCGTACAGGGCGGTCACCTCGGTCGGGGTGGACTCCAGCATGACTCTCTCCTTCCTCGAGGCCGCCTCCGCGGTCCCCGGGTTCCGCCGCGATCGTCGCATCGGACGACCGGCCCACGGCAGGGCGGAGTGGAGGATTTCACTCCCCGGCCGACGGGCCGGTCAGCCGTGCTCCCGCCAGCGGTTGGTGATGGGCAGTCGGCGGTCCCGCCCGAACGCCTTGATGGAGATCTTCGTGCCCGGGGCGGACTGCCGCCGCTTGTACTCGGCGGTATCCACCATCCGCAGCACCTTGTCCACCACCGCCGGGTCGTGCCCCGACTCGACCAGGCCTTCCCGGCCCAGGTCACCGTCGACGTAGCCGATCAGGATCGGGTCGAGCACGTCGTAGTCCGGCAGCGTGTCGCTGTCGAGCTGGCCCGGGCTCAGCTCCGCCGACGGCGGCTTGCCGATCGAGTTCTCCGGGATCGGGGCGGTCTCGCCCCGACGGGCCGCGTCGGCGTTGCGCCACTTCGCCAGCCGCCAGATCAGCGTCTTCCAGACGTCCTTGACCGGGTTGTAGCCGCCCACCGAGTCGCCGTAGAGAGTGGAGTAGCCGACCGCCAGCTCGCTCTTGTTGCCGGTGGTGAGGACCAGGTGACCCTCCTGGTTCGACAGCGCCATCAGGATCACGCCCCGGACCCGGGCCTGGAGGTTCTCCACGGCCACCCCGGACAGCGACATGTTGGCCAGGAAGGCGTCCACCATGGGCTGGATCGGCTCGATCCGGTAGTCCAGGCCGGTCCGCTTGGCCAGCTCCTCGGCGTCGGCCCGGGAGTGCTCCGACGAGTGCTGGCTGGGCAGGGACACGCCGACCACCCGGTCCGGGCCGAGCGCGTCGACGGCCAGGGCCGCCGACACCGCGGAGTCGATGCCGCCGGAGAGGCCGAGCACGACCGAGGGGAAGCGGTTCTTGTTGACGTAGTCGCGCAGGCCCAGCACCAGCGCCTGCCACACCTCGGCCTCGTCGGCGACCGGCTCGATGATCCCGCCGACCGCGACCTCGTCGGTGGCGGCGGGCGGCAGGATGTCGCTGACCTTGACCCGGAGCACCCGCATCCCGTCGGCCAGCTCCTCGGCGTGGTCGACCGGCTCCTTCGCCGGCGGCAGCTCCACGTCGTGCACCAGCAGGTGCTCGACGAACTGCGGCGCCCGGGTGAGCAGCGCGCCGTCCGCGCTCACGATCATCGAGTCGCCGTCGTAGACCAGCTCGTCCTGGCCGCCGACCATGTTCACGTACGCGACGGCGGCGCCCGCCTCGGCGGCCCGGCGGCGGACCAGCGGCAGCCGGATGTCGTCCTTGTTCAGCTCGTACGGCGAGCCGTTGATGTTGAGCACCAGCCCCACGCCGGCCTGCCGGGCCACCGCGAACGGGCCGCCGGCCTGCCAGAGGTCCTCGCAGATGGTCAGCGCGACGTCCACCCCGCCGATCCGCACCACGGTCAGCGTGTTGCCCGACACGAAGTAGCGGTCCTCGTCGAACACCCCGTAGTTGGGCAGGTGGTGCTTGAAATAGGTGGCCGCCACCTTCCCCCCGTGCAGCAGCGCGGCGGCGTTGCGGGCGCCCTTGCCCGGCTCGGCGTCCGAGCTGACCTGCGGCGGCCCGTCCGCGTCCAGGTAGCCGACCAGGACCGCAAGCTCGCCGAGCCCGTCCGCGGCCAGATCCGCGGCGAGTCGGTGGAGCGCGGCCCGCGAGGCGGCGACGAAGGAGCGGCGGAAGACCAGGTCCTCGACCGGGTAGCCGGTCAACATCATCTCGGGGAAGAGCGCGAGCTGGGCGCCGGCGTCGGCGGCCTGACGCGTCCAGCGGCGGACCAGGTCGGCGTTGCCGGCGATGTCCCCGACGGTCGGGTTGACCTGGCACAGGGCGAGACGCAGGGTGGGCATATCCTCATCTTGCCCCAGCAGCGCGGACCCTTCACGGCAGGACGGGGGAGACGCCGGACACCCCGCCCGGCCCCGGTGGACCGCCCCGGGCTTGGCGGGCGGGACAGGGCGGGACGCGCGGCGGATGGTCGCGTAACGTCGGCGTAACGAGGCCGGTGGAGACTGAGCGGTCAGGCCCTACCGGCCCGAACCGGTTGCCGGAGATCAGCGTCGCGAGGGGTGGAAGTGGACCGTCAGCAGGAGTTCGTCCTCCGTACGCTGGAAGAGCGGGACATCCGGTTCGTCCGGCTGTGGTTCACCGACGTGCTCGGGACGCTGAAGAGCGTGTCGGTGGCCCCCGCGGAACTGGAAGCGGCCTTCGAGGAGGGCATCGGCTTCGACGGTTCGGCGATCGAGGGCTTCGCCCGGGTCTTCGAGTCCGACATGGTGGCCATGCCCGACCCGACCACCTTTCAGGTCTTTCCCTTCGAGGGCGGGGTCAGCGGCGAGAGCGCCCGGATGTTCTGCGACATCCTGCTGCCCGACGGCGGGCCCTCCTGGGCCGACCCGCGGCACGTGCTGCGCCGGATGCTCTCCCGGGCGGCCGAGAAGGGCTTCACCTTCTACACCCACCCCGAGATCGAGTTCTTCCTGCTCGAGAACGGCGCGCAGGACGGCTCCGTGCCCACCCCGGTGGACACCGGCGGCTACTTCGAGCACACCACCCACGCCGTCGCCCGGGACTTCCGCCGGCAGGCCGTGCTGGCGCTGGAGCGGATCGGCATCTCGGTGGAGTTCAGCCACCACGAGGTGGCCCCCGGCCAGCAGGAGATCGACCTGCGGTACGCCGACGCGCTGACCACCGCCGACAACATCATGACCTTCCGGCACGTGGTCAAGGAGGTGGCGCTCTCCACCGGGGTGCAGGCCAGCTTCATGCCGAAGCCCTTCACCGACCAGCCCGGCAGCGGCATGCACACCCACCTGTCGCTGTTCGAGGGGGAGCGCAACGCGTTCCACGACGCGGGCGACCCGATGAAGCTGTCCAAGGTGGCGAAGTCGTTCATCGCCGGGCTGCTCATGCACGCGCGGGAGTACACGGCGGTCACCAACCAGTGGGTCAACTCCTACAAGCGGCTCTTCCCGCTGGCGCTGCCGGACCGGATCACCGAGAGCCCGGCGTACGTCTGCTGGGGTCACCTGAACCGCTCCGCGCTGGTCCGCGTGCCCGCGTACGGCAAGCCGAACTCGGCCCGGGTGGAGGTCCGCTCGCTGGACTCGGCGACCAACCCCTACCTGGCCTTCGCGGTGCTGCTCGGCGCCGGGCTCAAGGGCATCGAGGAGGGCTACGAGCTGCCCCCGGGCGCCGAGGACGACGTCTGGTCGCTGAGCAGCGCCGAGCGGCGCGCGATGGGCTACGAGGCGCTGCCGGAGAACCTGGCCGAGGCGATCGACGTGATGGCCGGCTCGGAGCTGATCGCCGAGGTGCTCGGCGAGCACGTCTTCGACTTCTTCCTGCGCAACAAGCGGGCCGAGTGGGAGCAGTACCGGCGCGAGGTCACCCCGTACGAGCGGCAGCGCTACCTGTCGCTGTAGCCCAGGGCCTTGTCGTACCCCGGGCTTAGCTTGGGGGGATGAACCGGACGGACCGTCTCTACGCCCTCGTGGAGGAGCTGCGGGCGGTGTCGCCGCGCCCGCGCAGCGCCCGCTGGCTGGCCCGGCGCTTCGAGGTTAGCGCCCGGACCATCGAGCGCGACATCGGCGCGTTGCAGGCCTCCGGGGTGCCGATCTGGGCCGAGCCCGGCCGCACCGGCGGCTACGTGGTGGACCGCGCGCACACGCTGCCGCCGGTCAACCTGACCGCCGGCGAGGCGGTGGCGATGGCCGTGGCCCTGCACCGGCTCGGCGGCACGCCGTTCGCGTCGCCGCCGGCGCCGCGCTGCGCAAGCTGGTCGCGGTCATGCCGGCCGCCGACGTGGCCGAGGCGCACCGGCTGGCCGGCCGGGTGCACCTCATCGGCGACGGGCCGGCCACGCCCGTCCCGGCCGTCGTCGCCGACGCGGTCACCGCGCGGCGGGTGCTCCGCCTGACCTACGCCGATCGCTCCGGCGTGGCCTCGACCCGCGACGTGGAGCCGCTCGGCTATCTCGGCAACCCCCGGCACTGGTACCTGCTGGCCTGGTGCCGGCTCCGCGACGAGCTGCGCTGCTTCCGCACCGACCGCATCGTGTCGGTCCACCCCCTGTCCGAGCGGGTGGACCGGGAGCTGCGCCCCGGTGACCTGGACATCCCCCACGAGCGGGTCCGCCCGCTCAGCCTGGTCTGAAAACCGGAAACACCGACAGGACGCTGTCGCGGACGGGGGCGAGGCTGCCTCCTGACGACGCCGGCCGAGCGGCCGGCACGACGACAGGAGGCAGCATGTCCAGCACGCCCATCACCTGGTTCGAGATCGGCTCCGACCGGCCCGACGAGGCCGAGAAGTTCTACGCCGAGCTCTTCGGTTGGACGTTCGAGGAGCAGGGCGGGCCGGGTGCGTCGTACCGGCAGACGACGGCCGGCGGGGAGCAGGGGATCGGGGGTGCGATCCGGGCCACCGGCGGCCAGTCGCCGAACTACGCGATCTTCTACGCCGAGGTGGCCGACGTGGCGGAGACCTGCCGGCGGGCCGAGGCGTCCGGCGGCAAGGTGCTGGTGCCGGTGCGGACGACGCCGACCGGGCTCACCTTCGCCCACCTGCTCGACCCCTCCGGCAACCACCTCGGCGTCTTCACACCGCCCGCCACGGCATGACCCGCGCTCGGGGCGGCCGGGTCCGCCCCCGGCAGTGCCTCCGGGTCCGCCCCCGCAGTGCTGCCGGGCCGGCCCCGCACGGACACCGGGGCCGAGCGCCGGCCGAGGGGGGTGGCCCCGCCGCGGAGACGGTCCGGCCGGGAGGGAGGAAGCGGCCGGTGCGGAGACGGCGGGGCCACGGGTCAGTTGCCGGTCGTACCCGCCGGGCCGTGGTGGCCCCGGCCGCCCGGGCCGGGGAAGACGCCGGCCTCGGCGGCCTTGGTGATCGCGTCGGCCTGCTCCTGAGTGAGCTTGCCGTCCTTCACCGCCTGGTCCAGCCGCTCCTTCAGCATCGCCTGCCGGTCCCCGGCGGACGGGCGCTCCGGCCGGTCGGCCTTGCGCTGCTCGCGCAGCTTCTCCAGTGCGGCGGTGACCTTGTCGGTGGGGACGCCCAGCTCCTTGGCGAGCGCCGCGGCGAAGTCGGCCTGCCGGTCGGCCCGCTGCTGCTGCCGGTCGGTGCCCTGACCGGCTTCGGTGCTGGCGCTGGGGGCCGGGGTGGCGTTGTCGTCCTCGGCGAACGCCACCGTGGGGGCGGCGATCCCCACGCCGAGGACCCCGGCGGCGGCCAGGCCGGCCAGCAGGTGCTTCTTCGACATCGTGCGGGACATCAGTCCTCCAGTTGATCGGTGGTGGTGCGACCTCACCGACAGTGACCAACGGAGCTGGAGGCAACCCGTGGTGACCCTGTGGACAGGCTGAAAATCAGCGGACGGCGGGGGAGACGGTCAGGGTGCCCGCGTCCGCGTCCAGGACGGCGCGGGTGCCGACGGGGACGGTGAGCTGGCCGACGCCGTGGCCGATCGGGAGACCGCCGAGGACCGGTACGCCGAGATCGCCGAGGCGTTCGGTGAGCACGTCGGCCACCGTCGTGTCCCAGCCGTCGGCGCAGTCGGTGAACTGGCCCACCGCCACCCCGGCCACCCCGTCCAGCGCTCCGCAGCGGCGCAGGTGGGTGAGCATCCGGTCGATCTTGTACGGCGGCTCCTGCACCTCCTCGACCAGCAGCACCGCCCCGGTCAGGTCCGGCATGTCCGGGGTGCCGATCGACGCGGTGATCAGGCACAGGTTGCCGCCGAGCAGCGGGCCGACGGCCCGGCCGGGCACGCGTACGCCGAAGGTGTCCTCCTCGGCCACGGCGGCCACCGTCACCGGCTCGGTGGTCATCAGCGCGGCGTGCAGCGACTCCGCCGAGGGGGGCGGCGTGCGGTCGTCCAGCCACGCCGCGCCGGGGCCGTGCACGCTGGCCAGCCGGGCGCCCCGCCAGAGCGCGAACTGCAGGGCCGTGATGTCGGAGAAGCCGGCCACCACCTTCGGGTCCCGGCGGACCGCCGCCATGTCGATCAGGTCCACCACCCGCTGCGCGCCGTAGCCGCCCCGGGTGCACAGCACCCCGCGCACCGCCGGGTCGGCGAAGGCGGTGTTCAGGTCCGCCGCCCGCAGTTCGTCGCCGCCGGCCAGGTAGCCCTGCCGGGCGTACGCGTTCGGCGCCAGCACCGGGCGCAGCCCCCAGCCGGTCAGCAGCTCCATGCCCCGGGCCACCCGCTCCGGCCGGGTCGGCCCGGACGGGGACACCAGCATCACCCTGTCGCCGGGACGCAGAACCGGTGGGCGCAGGCAGTCGTCGGTGAGCACAGCGGGAGCCTAGTGCGCGCCGGGCTGAGCCGTTCCGGGCGTTCGCCGCCGCACCCGCTAGCCTCGACACCGTGGCGACCGCGCTGGTGATCGAGAACGACCCGACCGACGACCTCCGCCGACTGGGGGAGTGGCTGACCGAGGGGGGCCTCCAACTGCGGGTGCTCCGCCCGCACGCGGGCGAGGAACTCCCCGCCGACCTCGAGGCGTATGCCGCCCTGGTGGTGCTCGGCGGCGAGCAGCAGGCGTACCCGCTGCCCGACGGCACCCCCGGCGCGCCCTGGTTCCCGGCGCTCGAGGGGCTGCTGCGCAAGGCGGTGCGGTACCGGGTTCCGACCCTCGGCGTCTGCCTCGGCGGCCAACTGCTGGCCACCGCGCACGCCGGCCTGGTCGAGCGGAGCCCGTCGGGCCCGGAGGTCGGCCCGGGCGTGGTCGGCAAGCGGGACGCCGCGGACGCCGACCCCCTCTTCCGGTACGTGCCGCTGATTCCGGACGTGCTCCAGTGGCACTCCGACGAGATCATCGAGCTGCCTCGGGGCGCGACGCTGCTCGCCGCCTCCACCCGCTACCCGCACCAGGCGTTCCGCCTCGGCGACCGGGCCTGGGGGCTGCAGTTCCACATCGAGTGCGACACCGCGATGATCGCCGACTGGGCCCGCGACTCGGAGCTGCTGGCCGAGCTGGGGTACGACGAGGAACTGGTGGTGGCCGCCTGCGACCGGGTGATGGCCGACGTCGAGGAGGTCTGGCAGCCGTTCGCCATCCGGTTCGCGGCCCTCGCCCTCGGCGAGCTGGACGACGACGCCCCCCGCCGCAGTCTGCCGCTGCTCGGGCACTGAGATGACCCGACCGGCCAGGGGGCGCTCGCCCGGTACGGCTTCGCAGAGGGCGACGGCAGGGCGCGTGCGGCTGACCTGCTCGGCCCGGACGGGCTCGGGCTGTGGCGGCCGGACACCCAGGAGCCCGCGGGCGAGCGGGCCGTCGAGCTGCTGGCCGCCCTCTCCCGGGCCGCCGACCCGGACCTGGCGCTGCGCCAGCTGCACCGGCTCGTCGAGGCGGAACGCCGCGCCGCGGGGGCCGGGCGGTCGGTCGCGGCCAACGGCGCCGGACCGACCGGGGAGACGACGAGGTCGCCGCTGCTCGACGCGCTGCACGACGACCCGGGGCTGCGCCGCCGGCTGATCGCGGTGCTCGGGGCGTCGTCGGCGCTCGGCGACCACCTGGTGGCCAATCCCCATCAGTGGTCGGTGCTGGCCACCGCCCCGGACGGGCTCGCCCCGACCGCCGAGGGCCGGCTCGACCTGGCCGCCGCGGCCCGGTTCACCCCGTCCACCCAGCCGGTGGCGGTGCTGCGGCAGGCGTACCGGCTGGCGTTGCTGCGGATCGCGGCGGCCGACCTGACCGGCGGGCGCGGCCTGGAGCAGACCATGGCGGCGCTCTCCGCGCTGGCCGACGCCACCCTCGCGGCCGCGTACGAGATCGCCGTCGGCGAGCTGCCGGAGGGGACGCCGCGCCCCCGGCTGGCCGTGGTGGCGATGGGCAAGTGCGGCGGGGACGAGCTGAACTACGTCTCCGACGTGGACGTCATCTTCGTCGCCGCGGAGGACGACGATCTCGCCGCGGCGACCCTGGTCGCCACCCGGCTGATCCACGTCTGCGGGCTGGTGGCCTGGCCGGTGGACGCCGCGTTGCGGCCGGAGGGCAGCCGGGGGCCGCTGGTGCGTACCCTCGCCAGCCACCTGGCCTACTACCGCCGCTGGGCCCGCACCTGGGAGTTCCAGGCGCTGCTCAAGGCCCGGCCGGCGGCCGGCGACCTGGGTCTGGCGCGGGAGTGGATCGACCAGCTGGCGCCGCTGGTCTGGTCGGCCGCCGAGCGCCCGGAGGCGGTCGAGGACGTCCGGTCGATGCGCCGGAGGATCATCGAGAACGTCCCGCCGAAGGAGCTGGAGCGGGAGATCAAGCGAGGTCCGGGCGGGCTGCGCGACATCGAGTTCGCCGTCCAGTTGCTCCAGCTGGTGCACGGCCGGGGCGACGAGTCGCTGCGGGTGCCGGGGACGATCCCGGCGCTGCGCGCCCTGGTCGCCGGTGGCTACGTCGGCCGGGCCGACGGCGAGGCGCTGCTGCGCGGCTACCGCTTCCTGCGCGGCGTGGAGCACCGCCTCCAGCTCCAGGGCCTGCGCCGTACCCACACCGTGCCGACCGAGCCGGCCGCCCTGCGCTGGCTGGCCGCCGCGCTGGGCTACACGGCCACCCCGGGCCGCAGCGCCGTCGAGGAGTTCCGCGCCGAGTGGGTCACCCATGCCACCGAGGTACGCCGGCTGCACGCCAAGCTGCTCTACCGGCCGCTGCTGGAGTCGGTGGCCCGGGTTCCCGCCGACGGGCTCCGGCTGACCCCGGAGGCGGCCCGGCACCGGCTGGAGATCCTCGGCTTCGCCGACCCGGTCGGGGCGCTGCGGCACCTCCAGGCCCTCACCGGCGGGGTGAGTCGGACCGCCGCGATCCAGCGCACCCTGCTCCCGGTGCTGCTCAGCGAGTTCGCCGACGCGCCGGAGCCGGACCGGGGGTTGCTCAACTACCGGCAGGTCTCCGACAAGCTCGGCAGCACCCCCTGGTATCTGCGGCTGCTGCGCGACGAGGGCCCGGTGGCCGGCCGGCTGGCCCGGGTGCTGTCCTCCTCCCGGTACGCGGCCGACCTGCTGGGCCGGGAACCGGAGGCACTGCGGATGCTCGCCGAGGACACCGAGCTGACCCCCCGCCCCCGCGAGGTGTTGTGCGAGGGCTTCACCGCCGCGGCGGCCCGGCACGCCGACCCGGAGCAGGCCACCCGGGCGGTCCGCGCGCTGCGCCGCCGGGAACTGGTCCGGCTGGCCTGCGCCGACGTGCTCAGCCGGGCCGGCGCGCTCACCCCGCTCGC
>NZ_JAEVHJ010000183.1:0-13340 GCF_016802855.1 Micromonospora sp. ATA51
CGGGGTCACCGGCCGGCGCGCGCCCCGGGACTCGGGGCGGCGGAACGGTCATCGGCGGTGGGTCGGTCGTCGGCGGCGGGTTCGTCGTCGGCGCTGGGTTGGTCGGCGGCGGCGACGAGGACGTCGAGGTCCACGTCGCTGTGCTCGGTGGCGCCCCGCCGGGCGTGACTGCCGCGCAGCATGATGCCGACGACGGGACGGTCGGCGACCTGCCGCAGGCGGGCGGCCCAGTCGTCGAGGAAACCGGTCTCGGGCAACGGAGCGGGACCCACCTGGTCATCGTGCCGGACGCCCGATCTTCGGCGCAATGACCGATGGCGGACGCCCTGTCCGTTCCGGGGTCAGTGTCCGACGAATCTCATTGCTGCCTCGGGGTACCTTTCGCCGGCCGCCGCGCCGGGCGGCAACGCCTCGGCGAGCCGGGCCGACTGGGCGGCGCTGAGCTCGACGTCGGCGGCGGCGGCGTTCTCCTCGAGGTAGCGCACCCGCTTGGTGCCGGGGATGGGCAGCACGTCCGCGCCCTGGGCGAGCAGCCAGGCCAGCGCCACCTGGGCGGGGGTGCGACCGAGCTCGGCGGCGACCGCCCGGACCTCGTCGACCAGCCGCAGATTGGCGTCGAGGTTTTCCTCGGCGAACCGGGGCGCCCCGGCCCGCCAGTCGTTCTCGGCGAGCTGGTCGCGACCGGTGATCGCCCCGGTGAGCAGCCCCCGCCCCACCGGCGAGTACGCCACCAGCGACACGCCCAGCTCCCGGCAGGTGGCCAGCATCTCGCCCTCGACGTCCCGGCTGAACAGCGAGTACTCCATCTGCACCGCGGAGATCGGGTGCACCGCGTGCGCGGCGCGCAGCGTCGCGGGGCTGACCTCGGAGAGCCCGATCAGCCGGACCTTGCCGGCCGCCACGAGGTCGGCCAGCGCGCCGACGGTTTCCTCGATCGGCGTCTCGGGATTGCGCCGGTGCAGGTAGTACAGGTCGATGGTGTCCACCCCGAGCCGGCTCAGCGAGGCGTCGCAGGCCTCCCGGGTCCAGGCGGCGCTGCTGTCCACGAAGGCGCCCGGGGTGCCGGTGCCACCGAAGCTGTCGCCGGTGGTGCGGTTGCCGAACTTGGTGGCCAGGAAGACCTCGTCCCGGCGGGCCCGCAGCACCGGGGCGAGCAGCCGCTCGTTCGCGCCGAAGCCGTACATGTCGGCGGTGTCGAGGTGGTTGACGCCGAGGTCGAGGGCCCGGTGCAGGGTCCGCGTCGACTCGGCGTCGTCGCCCGGGCCGTACGCGAAGCTCATCCCCATGCAGCCCAGACCGATCGCCGAGACCTCGGGACCGGTCGCGCCCACTCGTCGCCGGATCATGCGCTCTCCTCCTCCGCCCTGCGGTACGCGTCGATCTTGTAGTCGAGCACCTTCAGGTCCTCCTCCAGTTCGGCCATCCGGGCCAGCACCCGGGCCCGGTGCGCCTCGAAGAGCGCCCGCCGGGCGCCGAGCGTCCGGTCGCCCTGTCGGGCCAGCTCGGCGTACCGGCGCATGTCCCGGACCGGCATGCCGGTCCGGCGCAGCCGGGTGAGCAGGAACAACCAGTTGACGTCGCTCTCGGTGTAGCGCCGCCGGCCGGCGGAATCCCGTCCGACCGGGGCGACCAGCCCCTCCTGCTCGTACCAGCGCAGCGTGTAGGTGCTCAGGCCGACCCGTTCCGCCGCCTCACCGACGGTGAGGCTCATCTCGCGTGTGCTGATGTCCACGACCCAAGGCTTCCAGTTGGAGTGCACTCGAAGTCAACCGTTGCGCGGCGGAGTTAATTCACCTAGCGTTGATTTCAACGGATGATGAGTTTGGAGGCGGGCGATGGAGGACGCGGTGGTGGTCCGTGACCTGGTCGTCGACCGGGGCCGGCGGCGGGTGCTGCAGAGCATCAGCTGCACGGTGCCCCGCGGCACGGTCACCGGGCTGCTCGGGCCGAGCGGCAGCGGCAAGACCACGCTGATGCGGGCCGTGGTCGGGGTGCAGACCGTCACGTCGGGCACGGTCACCGTGCTCGGCCGGCCGGCCGGGGCGGCGGAGCTGCGCCGCCGGGTCGGCTACCTGACCCAGGCGCCGAGCGTCTACGCCGACCTCACGGTGCGGGAGAACGCGCGCTACTTCGCCGTCCTGCACGGCCGGGGTCACGCCGAGGCCGACCGGGCCGTCGCCGACGTCGGGCTGGCGGACGCCGGCGGTCAGCTCGTCGGCACCCTCTCCGGCGGTCAGCGCAGCCGCGCCTCGCTGGCCTGCGCCCTGGTCGGCGATCCGGAGCTGGTCATCCTCGACGAGCCGACCGTCGGCCAGGACCCGGTGCTCCGGGCCGACCTGTGGGCCCGGTTCCACGAGATGGCCGCGGCCGGGACGACGCTGCTGGTGTCGAGCCACGTGATGGACGAGGCGGCCCGCTGCGACCGGCTGCTGCTCGTCCGGGAGGGCCGGCTGATCGCCGACGACACCCCGGACGCCGTCCGCGCCGCCACCGGCGTCGACGACCTGGAACAAGCCTTCCTGCGACTGATCAGGGCGAACGAGGCGGGCCGGGAGCCCGCCGGACGGGAACGGGCATGAACCTCCGGATCCTGGCCGCGACCACCGGCCGCATCCTGCGCCAGCTCAGGCACGACCGGCGCACCCTCGCCCTGCTGGTGGTGCTGCCCACCGTGCTGCTCACCCTGGTCTACTTCATGTACGTCGACCAGCCGACCCCGCCGGGACAGCCCGCCGTCTTCGACCGGGTGGCGCTGATCATGCTCGGCTTCTTCCCGTTCATCATCATGTTCCTGGTGACCAGCATCGCCATGTTGCGGGAGCGCACCACCGGCACCCTGGAGCGGCTGCTCACCACCCCGCTGAGCAAGCTCGACCTGCTCTTCGGCTACGGCCTCGCGTTCGGGCTCGCCGGCGCGGTCCAGGCGACCATCGCCTCGGCGGTCGCGTACTGGGTGTTCGACCTGGACACGGCCGGCAGCATCGGGCTGGTGGTGCTGATCTCGGCCGTCAACGCCGTGCTGGCGGTGGCCCTGGGCCTGTTCTGCAGCGCCTTCGCCCGCACCGAGTTCCAGGCGGTGCAGTTCCTGCCCGTCGTGGCGGTGCCGCAGCTGCTGCTCTGCGGGCTGTTCGTGCCCCGCGGCGAGATGGCCGGCTGGCTCCAGGCGGTCAGCGACGTGCTGCCCCTGTCGTACTCGGTGGAGGCCCTGCAGGAGGTCGGGCGGCACGTCGACCCGACCGGCACGATGTGGCGGGACCTGGCGATCGTGTCCGGTGCGGCGGTGGGGGCGCTGGTGCTCGCGGCGGCCACCCTCCGCAGGCGCAGCGGGTGATGGCCCGCCGGACCGGCCGGCGGCCCGGCAACCCGGACACCCGGGAGGCGATCCTCGCGGCCGCCCGGTCGGCCTTCGCCGAGCGCGGCTTCGACGCCGCCTCGATCCGGGGCATCGCCACCGCCGCCGGGGTGGACCCGGCCCTGGTGCACCACTACTTCGGCACCAAGGAGGACCTCTTCCGGGCCACCGTCGACATCCCGATCGACCCGGCGCAGCTGCTCCCGACCGTACTCGGCGCCGGGCCGGACGGGGCGGGCGAGCGGCTGGTCCGCGCCTTCCTCGGCGTCTGGGACTCGCCGGTCGGCGCGGCCGCGGTCGCGCTGCTCCGCTCGGCGGTCAGCAACGAGTGGACCGCCCGGCTGATGCGCGAGTTCCTGGTCACCCAGGTGCTGCGGCGGGTCCTCGACCACCTCGACCTGGACCCGGCCGAGCTGCCGCTGCGCGGCTCGCTCGTGGCGACGCAGGTCATCGGTCTGGCCATGATGCGGTACGTGATCCGGCTGGAGCCGGTCGCCTCCGCCGACCCGGAGACCCTGGTCGCGGCGATCGGCCCGACCGTGCAGCGCTACCTCACCGGCGACATCACCGGCGACCTGGCCGGCTGAGCGGGCTGCCGGCAGCGCCGCGGACGGCCGCCCGCCGAGGGACGGCCGCCGAGGAACTAGCGGGTCTGCTCCAGCCAGGAGGCGTAGAGCAGCGCGTAGACCGACTCGGGATCCCTGACCAGCTCGTCGTGCGGGCCGCGCTGCACGATCCGGCCCCGGTCCACCACGATCACCTCGTCGGCGGCCTGCGCGGTGGAGAGCCGGTGCGCGATGGCCAGCGTGGTCCGGCCGCGGGTGACCGCGTCCAGGGTCCGCTGGAGGCGTACCTCGGTGGCCGGGTCGACCGCGCTGGTCGCCTCGTCCAGCACCAGCAGGTCGGGGTCGGCGACGTACGCCCGGGCGAGCGCGACGAGCTGCCGCTCCCCCACGCTGAGCGCCTCGCCGCGCTCGCGACCGGGGTGTCCAGCCCCGCCGGCAGGCCGTCCAGCCAGTCGGCCAGGCCCAGCTCGGTGAAGGCCACGGTGAGCTGCTCGTCGGTCAGCTCGGGCCGGGCGAAACGGACGTTCTCCCCGACGGTGGCGTCGAAGAGGAAGCCGTCCTGCGGCACCATCACCACCCGGGAGCGCAGCGAGTCGAACCGGACCTGGCGCAGCGGCACCCCGGAGAGCAGCACCTCGCCGGCGGTCGGGTCCATCAGCCGGGTGAGCAGCTTGGCGAACGTGGTCTTGCCGCTGCCGGTCTCGCCGACCACGGCCACCCGGCTCTTCGCCGGGATCTCCAGGCGGACGTCGTGCAGCACGGGCGGGCCGCCCGGGTAGGCGAAGGTCACCCCGGCGAAGCGGATGTCCAGCGGTCCGGGCGGCAACTCCCGCCCCTGCGCGCCCGGGTCGGCCACGTCCGGGGCGACGTCCAGCACGTCCAGCACCCGGCGCCAGCCGGCGATCGCGTTCTGCGCCTCGTTGAGCACCTCGGTGGCGATCTGCACGGGCTGGATGAAGAGCGTCACCAGGAACAGGAACGCGGTCAGCTGACCGATCGACAGGGTGCGGTCGACGCCCAGGGTGACCCCGACGACGACCACGCCGGCCAGCGCCAGGCCGGCCGCCAGCTCCCCCACCGAGCTGCCCACGATGCTGATCCGGATGGCCCGCTGCTGGGCCTGCCGCTGCCCCTCGATCGCCGCGTCCAGCCGCCGGGCCGTCCGCCCGGCGATGCCGTACGCCCGGATCACCGGAGCGCCCACCACGCTCTCCGCGATGGTGCCGAGCAGCGTGCCCGTCCGCTGCCGGACCAGGCCGTACGCGCCCGCGAGGCGGCGCTGCAACAGCCGGATCACCAGCACCGCCGGGGCGAACGCGGCGAGCACCACCAGGGTGAGCTGCCAGGAGTACGCCAGCATGACGATCGTGGTGACCACCAGCTGACCGAGGTTGACGATCAGGATCACCCCGCCCCACTGGAGGAACGTGGTGATCTGGTCGACGTCGCTGGTCACCCGGGACACCAGCGAACCCCGCCGCTCCGACTGCTGGTGCAGCATGGACAGGTCGTGCACGTGCCGGAACGCCCGGGTCCGCACCCCGGCCAGGGCGGTCTCGCTGACCGTGAAGAGCCGCCGCATCATCAGGTAGCCGCAGCTGGTGGTGATCACCAGGACGGCCGCGGTGATCGCGACCACCCGCCACACCACGCCGAGGTCCAGGCCGCCCACGATGCCGTGGTCGATGCCGCGCTGGACGGCGACCGGGACGGCCACCCGCCCGACCATGTAGACCAGCGCCAGCACCACGGTGCCGGCCAGCCCGGTCTTCAGCTCCGGGGAGAGCGCGAGCCCCCGCCGCAGCGTCCGCCAGGTCGACTCGGTGCGCTCCGCCGGCCGCTCCGCCTCAACAGTCGCGCTCACCGGTCAACCTCGACTTCCAGGCCGGAGGTCAACGGCGTGACCTCGTCGTACGTCCGGGGCTGCTCACGATCATGCTCCGCCTGCTCGTACGCGGTGACCAGGTCGGCGTAGCCGGGGACGGTGGCCAGCAGCTCGGTGTGGGTGCCCCGGGCCAGGACCCGCCCCTGTTCCAGGTAGATCACCTCGTCGGCGAGGGCGATGGTGGCCCGCCGGTACGCGACCACCAGGATCGACGCGGCCGCGCCCCCGCCGTCGGTGGGCGCGCGCAGGCCGGCCAGGATGGCCGCCTCGACCCGCGGGTCGACGGCGCTGGTGGCGTCGTCGAGCACCAGCAAGCGGGGCCGGCCGCCAGCGCGCGGGCCAGGGTGAGCCGCTGCCGCTGGCCGCCGGAGAGCGAGGTGCCCCGCTCGCCGACCATGGTGTCCAGCCCGTCGGGCAGGGCGGCGACGAACCCGTCGGCTCGGCCAGCCGCAGCGCCGCCCACACCTCGTCGTCGCCGATGCCCGGGCGGTCCAGGGCGATGTTGGCTCGGACCGTGTCGTCGAAGACGAACGGCACCTGGGCGACCAGGGCCACCGTCGAGGCGAGCGAGGCGGCGGTGAGGTCGCGGAGGTCGACGCCGTCCAGGGTGACGGCGCCGGCGCGCGGGTCGACCAGCCGGACCGCGAGGGAGGCGATGGTCGACTTGCCGGCGCCGGTCGGCCCGACCAGGGCCACCGTCTTCCCGGCCGCACGGTGAAGGTCACCTCGCCGAGCACCTCGGCGCCGGGCAGGTGCGCCTCGGCCGGCTCGTAGCCGAAGTGCACGTCGTGGAAGGCGAGCGTGGCCGGCGTCGGAGCGGCCGGGTCGAGGACGGTGTCGCCGTACGGCATCTCGCCGGTGGCGTCGAGCACCCGGCGCACCCGGTCCCAGCCGGCGACGCTGCGCGGCAGCTCGGCCAGCACCCAGCCGATGGCCCGGACCGGGAAGGCCAGCACGGTGAACAGGAAGGCGACGCTGACCAGCTCGGCGACGCTGATCGCGCCGGCCCGCAGCCGGACCGCGCCGACCACCAGCACGGCGAGGGTGCCGAGGCTGGGCAGGGTCTCCAGCATCGGGTCGAAGACACCGCGCAGCCGGCCGACGGAGATCAGCGCGTCGCGCAGCTCGCCGGCGCGGGACGCGAAGCGCGCCGTCTCCTCGGCCTCCCGGCCCATCGTCTTGACCACCAGGGCGCCGTCGAAGCTCTCGTGGGCGATGCCGCTCACCTCGGCGCGCAGCCGCTGGGCCCGGGCCTGACGGGGCGCCATCCGCCGGGAGTAGACCACGTTGAGCGCGAAGAGCGCGGGGAAGACGGCGAGGCCGACCAGGGCGAGCGCCCAGTCGGTGAGGAAGAGCGAGACGATCGCGCCGACCAGCATCACCACGGTGCCCACCGCGAAGGGCAGCGGCGCGATCGGGTACCAGGCCGCCTCGACGTCCGAGTTGGCGTTGGACAGCAGCGTGCCGGTGGCGTTGCGGTGGTGCCAGGACAGCGGCAGGTCCAGGTAGCGCCGGGTGACCCGGCGGCGGTACGCGGCCTGGAGGCGGTACTGCATGTAACCGGCGCCGAGCCGGCGGCCGAAGATGCCCACCACCCGCAGCACGCTGATCCCGAACAGCGACGCGGCAGCCAGCGCCAGCACCCCGGTGCCGACCGAGCCCCGGGCGATGGCCGGCACCACCACGTCACCGACCACCCGGCCGACCACGAACGCGCTGGCGATCACCATGAGGCCGAAGAGCACGCTCCCGGTCACGGCGACCGCGAAGATCCGCGGCTGCTCCCGGATGGCCCGGCCGAGGACCCGTAGCCCCCGGCCGAGGACGTCCCGACTTGTCCCGCTCGCCACGCTCTCCCCCGCCGTAAGCCGCAATTATCTCCCTCATCCTTACCGGTCGGTGCCAGCTCCGCCGACCCGGACGGCATATGTCCAGCGTCACTTCCCCGGCGGCGGCGCGCCGACCAGGGCGGTCGGCGCCGCGCGGGGGTGCCCGTCGGGCCGGCCGCAACGGCGCACCGTCGCGCCGGGCGCGCCGAAACGGCGCCGCGACCCTACGATCGGGCCATGCCGCAGTACGCCCGATCGGAGCGCGAGGCGCTCGCCGATCTGCTGCTGGACCTGGGACCGGACGCGCCGACGATCAACGAGGGGTGGCACACCCGGGACCTCGCCGCGCACCTGATCGTCCGGGAGCGCCGGCCGGACGCCGCCGCGGGCATCCTGCTGCCGCCGCTGCGCCGGTACGCCGAGGCGGTCCGCCGGCGGGTCGCCGCGCGCCCGTACCCGGAGCTGGTGGCGCGGGTTCGCCGCCCGCCGGCCTGGAGCCCGCTGAGCAACCCGCTCACCGACGAGCTGGTCAACACCATGGAGTTCTTCATCCACCACGAGGACGTGCGGCGGGCCCGCCCGGGCTGGCTGCCCCGGGACCTGCCGGCCGGGCTGTCGGCGGTGCTCTGGAAGCGGACCGCCGTGCTGGCCCGGCTGGCGTTGCGCCGGTTCCCCGCCGACCTGTTCGTCCAGGCGCCCGGGTTCGGCGAGTTCACCGTCGGCCGGGGCGGGGAGCGCCTGCGGTTGGTGGGCGCGCCGGGAGAGCTGGCGCTGTTCCTGTCCGGCCGGCAGCGGGTGTCCCGGGTGCAGATCGACGGGCCGGCCGCCCCGGCGGACCGGCTGCGACGGGCCAGCCTGGGCTTCTGACCGAGTGTGCGGAAACGGTCACGGAACAATGTGAGCGGACCCGCGACCCAGCGATCCGGGCCGATTCCTGCTCCCGTAGGCTGCTGCCCGCCGCCCCGCCCGCGGGCGGCGGGCAGGGGGCACGGATGCGGAGCTTCGCGATCTCGGCACTGCGCGAACCTCCCTTCCCGGCACGCCGGCACGCCGCCGTCGAACTGGTCGCCGGGGAGAGCACCGGCTGGGCGCGCGACCTCGGCCTGGTGGCCACGGAGGCCGGGCTGCGCCGGTTGCGCGGGGCCGGTGCGGCGGAGCTGGCCGGCCGGGCCTGCCCGGACGCGCCGGTGGACCGGTTGCGGTTGCTGACCGACCTGATCTCCTGGTTGTTCGTGATGGACGACGCCTGCGACGAGGACGGGCTGGGGGCCAGCCCCACCCGGCTCGCGCCCACGGTGGCGGAGCTGTTGGCGGTGCTGGACGGGCACGGCGACCGGGCGGCGACCCGGCCGGTGGCGGCCGGACCGCTCGGCGTCGGCCTGGACGATCTCTGCCGGCGGGTCCGCGCCCGGCACCGGCCGACGCTCCTGCTGCGGCTGATCAGCCAGCTCCGGGAGTACCTGCTGGCGCTGCTCTGGGAGGCGGCGAACCGGGAGCACCGCCGGGTGCCCGGGGTCGCCGAGTACGTGCAGATGCGCCGGCACACCGGCGGGGTCCGACCCAGCTTCACCGTCACCGACCTGGCGTACGACGAGCTGCCCGGCGCGGCCCGGTGGGCCGACCCGGCGCTGACGGCGCTGGACGCCCTCGCCGCGGACCTGGTCTGCTGGTGCAACGACCTGTTCTCCTACGGCAAGGAGCTGAGCACCGCGCCGGACGTGCACAACCTGGTGACCACGATCGCCGGGGAGACCGGGCAGGGCGAGGAGGCGGCGCTGCGGGCGGCGGCCGCCCGGTTCAACGAGGGCCTGGCCGCGTACGCCGAACTGGAGGCCACGCTGACGGGTGCCGGGGACGAGTCGGTGCGGGCCTTCCTGCTGACCCGCCGGAACTGGATCCGGGCCACCTACGACTGGTCGGTCGCCGTGTCCCGGTACGCCTGACCGGGCGTTCCACGTCCCGGGACGCCCGGCCCCTGCGGAACGGGAGGGCTAGCCGCTGCCCCGGTGCAGGCAATACTCTTCGGTAACCGCAGAATGGCGTGACCCCCGTCACGCCTCTCCACCCTCTGAAGGCGGCTACAGCGATGGCTCTCGATGTACCGTACCGTTCCATTCCCGATATGTTCCTCAAGCGCGTGGCGGCGACCCCCGACCGCCACGCGTTCGCCCACCCCGGCCCCGACGACTCGGGCCCGGTCTGGCTGAGCTGGGAGCAGGTCGGCCGGCGCGCCAAGGCGGTCGCCGCCGGGCTGCACGGCCTCGGCGTCGGCCTGGAGGATCCAGTGGCGATCCTGGCCAACACCCGGCTGGACTGGGTGATCGCCGACTTCGCCATCATGTGCGCGGGCGGCGCGACCACCACCGTCTACCCGACCACCGAGCCCGAGGACGCGACCTACATCATCGCCGACTCCGGATCCCGGGTGCTCTTCGCCGAGAACCCCGCCCAGGCCGCGAAGATCGCCGGGGCCGAGCTGCCGGCGCTGACCCACGTGGTGCTCTTCGACGGCGCCCCCGACCCGGCCGTCGCCGTCCCCCAGCTCACCCTCGCCGAGCTGGAGGAGCGGGGGGAGCGGGCCCTCGAGGCCGAGCCGGACCTGATCGACATGCTGGTCGCCGGCATCGGCCCGGAGAACCTGGCCACCCTGATCTACACCTCGGGCACCACCGGGCGGCCCAAGGGGGTCGAGCTGCTGCACGGCGGTTGGTGCTGGGAGGGCGTGGCGCAGGCCGAGATGGGGCTGCTCCGCGACGACGACCTGCAGTACCTCTGGCTACCGCTGTCCCATTCGTTCGGCAAGACCCTGCTCTGCGGCGCCACCCACGTCGCCTGCCGACCTATGTCGACGGCCGGGTGGACAAGCTGGTCGACCTGCTCGCCGTGGTCAAGCCGACGCTGATGTGCGGCGCGCCCCGGGTCTTCGAGAAGGTCTACAACAAGGCGGTCACCACGGCTCAGGACGCCGGCGGCGCGAAGGCGAAGATCTTCGCCTGGGGCGTGCGTACCGGCAAGGAGAAGGTCGCCCTGGAGCAGGCCGGCAAGCCGGTCCCGGCGGGGCTGAAGCTGAAGTACGCGCTGGCCGAGAAGCTGGTGTTCAGCAAGCTCCAGGCCCGGCTCGGCGGCCGGATGCGGGTGCTCGTCTCCGGCGCGGCGCCGCTGAGCCGGGAGATCGCCACCTTCTTCGCCGCCGCCAACCTGCCCATCTCCGAGGGGTACGGCCTCACCGAGACCAGCGCCGGCAACTTCGTCAACCCGCCGGACGGGCTGCGGATCGGCACCGTCGGCCGGGCGATGGGCGACCTGGAATGCCGGATCGACACCGACGGCGAGATCCTGGTGCGCGGCACGCCGGTGATGCGCGGCTACCACAACCTCCCCGAGGAGACCGTCGCGGCGTTCACCGAGGACGGCTTCTTCCGTACCGGCGACATCGGCAGCCTGGACGACGACGGCTACCTGCGGATCACCGACCGGAAGAAGGACCTGGTCAAGACCTCCGGCGGCAAGTACATCGCGCCCTCGCACATCGAGGGCATGTTCAAGGCGATCTGCCCGTACACCTCGCAGGCCGTGGTCATCGGGCAGGCCCGCAACTACTGCACCATGCTGGTCACCCTCGACCCGGACGCGATCAAGGGCTGGGCGGCCGGCGGCCCGCTGGAGGGCAGGGAGTACGCGGAGATCGTCGCCTCCCCGGAGGCCCAGGCGATGGTCGACGGGTACGTGGCCGAACTGAACGCCAAGCTCAACCGCTGGGAGACGATCAAGAAGGTGGCCATCCTCCCCCGCGACCTGACGATCGAGCACGGCGAGATCACCCCGTCGCTGAAGATCAAGCGCCGGGGCGTGGAGAGCAACTTCGCCGCCGAGATCGACAAGATGTATGCCGGGACGCTCGCCGAGCTCTGACCGCCCGTACCGGCCGGCGGCCGCGCCCCTTTGTCCCGGGGCACGGCCGCCGGTTCGTCGGCGGTCAGAGGTGCTGCCGCCGCCACCGGCTCTGCTCCACCTCGGCGGCGATCTGCTCCTCCAGCGCGAGCCGGCGGATCTGCCGCCGCCGCCCGTTCTCGCTCAGCGTCTCGGCGACCATCGCGGCCACGCAGAGGGCCGCGAGCAGCCCCAGCGCCACCAGCTCCGGCAGCCGGGCGGCCACCGGGGCGACCAGGGCGAGCACCGCCACCGCCGCCAGCAGCGGCCAGTGCACGGTCCGCAGCGCCCGCAGCGCGCACGCCGCGAGGCTGAGCAGGTAGAGGCCGACCCCGCCGTACAGGACGGTGATCCAGAAGCCGCCCAGCGGCACCCCCCAGGGCGGCGTGTCCGGCTCCGCCGCCTCCGCGAGCAGGTCCTTGAGGCCGAGGGCGAAGAAGATGATCCTGGCGACCATCGGCAGGTGCAGGTAGGTGTAGACGTCCCGGGCCAGCCGGGCGCGCGGGACCGGTTCCCGGGTGTGGTGCAGCGTCTGCTCGAGCGCGAAGGACAGGGCTCACAACCGTTGCCTTGACGGTATGCGATAGTGTGTAACTGTGAACTTGAAAGAGTGGGCGAAGCGGGAAGGGGTCCATCCGGTAACGGCGTATCGCTGGTTTCGGGAGGGCAAGCTGCCCGTGCCCGCTCGCCGGGTCGGTGGCCTGATCCTGGTGGAGCAGCCCACCGATGCGGCTCCGGTCGAGACGGTGGTGGTGTACGCCCGGGTCTGTTCGGCCGACCAGCGCGCCGACCTGGACCGGCAGGTGGCCCGGGTTACGGCATGGGCGACCGGGCAGAACCTTCAGGTGGCGCGGGTCGTCACCGAGGTCGGCTCGGCGTTGGACGGCCGCGGCAAGGAGTTCCTCGCGCTGTTGCGTGATCCGGCGGTGACCGCGATCGTGGTGGAGCACCGGGACCGGTTCGCCCGGTTCGGCGCCGAGTACGTCGAGGCCGCGCTGACCGCCCAGGGCCGTCGGCTGCTCGTGGTCGACCGGCCGGGGTGGACGACGACCTGGTCCGCGACGTGACCGAGATCCTGACCTCGCTGTGCGCCCGGCTGTACGGCCGCCGGGCGGCGGCGAATTGGGCCGAGCGAGCGGTGGCCGCCGCCACCTCGGGTGATACCGGGTGAAGCGGTACGAGGCCCCCGCGGGCTGGACCGTGCAGGCGTACAAGTTCTGCCTGGACCCGGCCGACGAGCACAACCTGCGCCGGCACGCCGGCGCGCCCGATTCGCGTTCAACCACATGCTCGGCCGGCTGCGCGCGGTCAAGGCCCAACGCCTGGCGGAGGCGTCCTACGGGGTCGCCGAGGCGGACCTGACGCCGTGGCAGGGCTGGTCGCTGCCGGACCTGCGGCGCACCTGGAACCACATCAAACAGTGGGTGGCGCCGTGGTGGCAGGAATGTTCGAAGGAGGCGTTCAACACCGGCCTGGACGCCCTGGCCCGGGCGCTGGCCAACTGGGCGGCGTCACGCAGCGGCAGGCGTAGGGGCCGCAAGATGGGCTGGCCCCGGTTCAAAGGCAAGGCCGCGGCCCGGTCCGTGCGGTTCACCACCGGGGCGATCCGGGTCGACGCCGACCGGCGGCACGTGGTGCTGCCCCGGCTGGGCCGGATCCGGACTCACGAGTCGACCCGTAAGCTGGCCCGCCGGGTCGAGGCGGGCACCGCGAAGATCCTGTCCGCGACCGTCACCGAGACCGCCGGGCGCTGGTTCTGCTCGTTCCAGGTCGCGGTC